>DATKAG010000142.1:0-16067 GCA_035498355.1 Myxococcales bacterium
AAGGGATACGCGGGCCCGGCTGGACGCCGAGGGGGCCACCTATAGGCTGGCCGCTCGGGGGAACGTCAAGCGTGTCGCGAGAGAATATTCGCGCGACAACAGCCGCGCCGGGGCCCTGGCGGCGAGCGAAATGGCCGCCGGAGAAAGATAAATCCAAGGCGCGACGGGCGAATCCATGCATCCCGGCGCCCGCCCGACCCCGCGCGTCACCCGGTGGTCTTCAGCCTTTCGTCCCTTGATTGCGCTATGACCCGGCCCATGCCGCGGCCCTGGATCGTCCACCCGCACGATGCGATCGAGAAGCACGAGCCGGAGCTGTGGTCGGTGCTGGGCGAGATGGGCGGGGCGGCGGGAATCCGCCGCCGCATGTTCATCGCCCGCTTTCCCGACGGCCGCCTGGCGTTCTTCAACGCCGTCCCCTTGCGGGAGGAGGCGATGCGGGAGCTTGAGGCCTTCGGCGCGCCCGCCTTCCTCTGCGTCCCGGCGGCCTACCACACGCTCGACGTGGTGCCGTTCAAGGCCCGCTACCCTCAGCTCCGGGTCCTCGCCAACCCCGGGGTGCGCGAGCGCCTGGCGAAGAAGATCGCGGTGGACGGGGGCACGGAGGAGATGCCGCGAGGCGGGCCCGTCCGCGTCGAGGCGCTGCGGGGAACCGCCGGCGAGGTGGCGGTGGCAGCGGGCGGGACGCTCTGCTTCCCTGGCGACGCGCTGATGAACATCCCCCACTTCGGTGGCCCTGCCGGCTTCTTCTTCCGCCTGGTGGGCTCGACGGGCGGCCCGCGGGTGACGAACATCGCCAAGCTCTTCGTGGTCCGCGACCGCAAGGCCCTGGCCGGCCACCTGCGCGAGCTGGCGGCGGCCCCCGGCCTGAAGCGGATCGTGCCTTGCCACGGGCGGAGGATCGAGGAGCGGGCGGCGGACACGCTCCGGGCGGTGGCGGACGGGCTCGGCTGAGTGGCGCGCGTGGCAGGAGTCGAACCTGCGGCCCCGAGCTTCGGAGGCTCGTGCTCTATCCAACTGAGCTACACGCGCACAAGCGCTGGAGGGCGTTTACATGGCAAGGGCGCCCGCCGCAAGGGGGATGAGGCCGCCGCGCCGGCTCGACAGGTCAAGGCGTTCTCGTGCCCGTCCTCGTCTTGCCGGTGGTTCTTCCCGCTGGCGCAGGGATTCGTGAACGCGTCAGGGCCCAGGCGGCGAGGGCGAAGCAGAAGAGAGCGATCGGCTCCGCCCCGCCCTCCACCAGCCAGGAGAGCGTGTACGGCTGGAAGAGGGCCAGGGCGGCGGCCAGCTCGCCTGTATTGCCCGGCCAGGCCTTCACCAGGAGCCAGGCCGCAGCGAGCAGCGGCGCGAGCATCAGGTAACGGAGCACGTCGGCCCGGCCGGCGCGAAGGGCCACGAGCCCCATCACCAGGAAGCAGAGGAGCAGGAGGAGGAACCGGGCCCGGATCAGCGAGGCCCGCAGGTGGATGCAGAGATAGGCGGAGAGCGCCACCAGCGCGAGGATCGCGAACCAGCGGAACCCTCCCTGGAACGCGAGGGGGTCGGCGGAGGGGAATGGGGCGAGGAACAGGTCGCAGAGGAGCCCGGCCGCGCACCCCGCGCCCAGGATCGCCTGGAGGAGCGGCGTGAAGCGGCCGATCACTTCTCTCCCATCTTCAGGACCCGCTCGAACTCGGAAGGGCCCACCGGCTGCACCGAGAGCCGCTGCCCGCGCTGGAGGAGCGGCATCTTCGCCAGCGCCTTCTCCTTCCGCATCTCCTCCAGGGACACCGCGCGGCCCAGCTTGCGCACCGCCCTCACGTCCACCTGGTACCAGCGCGGCTCTTCCGGGTCGCTGTCCGCGTCGTAGTGATCGTCCTTGGCGTCGAACTGCGAGGGATCGGGATACCCCTCGCGCGCCACCTCGGCGATGCCCACCACCGCCGGCGGCTCGGCGCTGGAGTGGTAGACGAGCACCCGGTCGCCCTTCTTCATCTGGTCGCGGAGGAAGTTGCGCGCCTGGTAGTTGCGCACCCCGTTCCAGCCGGTGGTCTTCCCCGGGGCGCGCAGCAGATCGTCGAAGGAGAAGACCGAGGGCTCGGTCTTGAGCAGCCAGTGCCGCATCACCTGCCCGGCGTGCGCCCCTGGGGAGCGGCGGCGAAGGTCCAGCCCTTCTCCTTCTGCCACTGCAGCTCGTCGTCCACGGTGAAGGCGAGATACCAGGGCTTGATGGGGAGGACGTTCTGCCGCCCGTCGATGAAGAGGGTGGGCGTGCTCTCCACGCCCAGGGCCATCCCTTCGCGGCGGTTCTTCTCCACCGCCTCGTCGAACTTGCCCGCGTAGACCTGCTTGAGCATCTCGGCGCCGTCCAGGCCGACCTTCCTGGCGATGCCCTTGAGGTCGTCGTCCTCGAGCTGCTCGTAGTGGGCGAAGATGGCCGCGTTCATCTCCCAGAACTTGCCCTTGCTCCGGGCGTATTCCGCGCAGGCCGCCGCCACCCGGGCCCGGGGATGGGTGCTGAAGGGGAAATACTTGGAGCAGAGCCGCACCTGCCCCTTGCGCCCATTCTCCACCAGCTCCTCCAGCGGCGTGACCGCGGCGGCGCAGTGCGGGCACTGGTAGTCGCTGAACTCCACCAGGGCGACCGGCCCGCTGCCCAGGACGGGGCAGTTCTCCGCCTTCACCGGCGCGCGCTGCCGGGCGTCGAAGGAGGCGTAGTACGCCTCCACCGCCTGGATGATCTGCGGGGCCGTGGGCCCCTCGCTGGCCAGCTGCTTCACCAGCGCCGCCATGCGCAGGGCGTGCGGATCCTTCTGGGTGGCGCCCAGGCAACGCGCCAGGGTGTCCTGGCAGCCGGCGTAGTTGAACACCTCGGTGGCCACGTCGATGAAGACGCCCCGCTGCCCGTCGGTCAGCTCGGAAAGGTCCGCCCGGGGCACGATGTTGCGCGCCTGCTCGGCAGTGACCGGGTTCGATGGCGCCTGCTGCGCGAGCGCGGCGGAGGCGGCGAGGGCAACGAGGATGGAGAGGCGCATGGAGCGTGTTTTATAGCAGACCGGAGAGGGGCTGGCCGGTGAATCCGGGGAACACGCGCCGCGCGTCGCCCGCCCCGAGCTGGGACCTGGCCACGGCGGCCAGCACGCTGCGCAAGTCCGTGGTCACCGCCAGGTCGCGGCCCTCGTAGAGCTGGTCGTCCCGCAGCCCGGGCCAGCGGCCGAGGATCGCCCCGCCGCGCACCGAGGGGCCGAGCACGAAGGCGACGCTTCCGTGCCCGTGATCGGTGCCGTTGGCCCCGTTCTGCCGGACGGTGCGGCCGAACTCCGTGGCCGCCACCAGGACCACGTCGCGGGCGCGGGGCCCGAGGTCGCGCTGGAAGGCGGCCAGCGACCCGGCGAGCTGTCGCAGATTGCCCGCCAGCCGGGCCGGCTGCGCCACGTGCGTGTCCCATCCCTGCGCGTCCACGCATCCGACCCGCAGCCCGACGTCCGCCTTGATCAGCCGGGCGAGCTGCCGGAGCGATTGCGCCAGCGGACCCTGGGGATACTCCGCCGCGGTGTCCGTCGGACCGAGCTTGCGCTCCAGCATGCGCAGGGCGGCGAAGGCCTCCTTTCCCGAAGTGGCCACCGGCTCGTCGGCTTGCGAGCCGTAGAGGCCGGCGAAGGCGGCCTTGGCCTCGCTGCGCCCCGAGGGCCCGGACGAGCCCGCCAGGGCGTGCAGCCGGAGCTGTTCCAGGGAGGAGAAGGCCAGCGCCGACGGCGCGCCCTGCAGCGAGCGCGGCAGCCGCGGCGAGACCGCCACGGCGTCCAGCGGCGAGCGATCGGCGGGCATCGACTGCCGCAGCGAGCGCGACAGCCAGCCGTCGGGCGTGCTCTTCAGGCCGGGCGTCCCCAGTTCCAAGGCGTCCTGGGCATCGAAGTGCGAGCGGGTGCCGTCGGGCGATCCCACCGCGTGCACGATGGCCAGCATGCGGTCCCGCCAGAAGGGCAAGAGCGGCTCGAGCGCCGCGTGCAGGGCGAATCCCGGCTGCCCCAGGCCGAGCCGCTCCTCGGGCCCGGGCGCGAGCTGGGGGCGCAGGTCGAAGAGGCGCGGCTCTCCCAGCGGAGGGACGGCGTGCAGCCCGTCGAGGGCGCCGCGGAGGAAGAGGAAGACCAGCACCCGGCCGCGCGGCCCTTCCTGCGCCAGCGCGCGCCGCGCCCATCCGGGCAGGAACGACCCCGCCGCCACCAGCGCACCCGATTGCAGGAGCATCCGCCGGTTCATCTCATCTCCTCTGCAGCTCGGGAGCGCCGAGCAAGAGGCCCACGGCCCGCGCGGCGAGAAGCTCGGGCCGCTGGGGGGACCTTTTCAGCTCGTCCAGGACGTATCCGCGGGTCTTCTCCGACAGCTCCACCGCCCCCAGGCGCGCCGCCGCCTTCTGCAGCGCCCCTTCCGGCGAGGCGTCGGCCAGCGGCGAGAGGTCCACCTCCGTTCCCGGGAGCTGCCCGTTCGCCAGGCGCAGGCCGAAGTCGATGCGGGAGAGGAGCGCACCGGAGGAGAGCCAGGTCTGCGCCCCGTCCGGATATCCGGTGGGCGCCTGCGCCAGGTAGAGCGGCTCGCCCATGCGCGCCACCGCCCGGGCCAGGGGAAGCGGATCGTCCACCTTCGCCTCCAGCGCGCGCACCGAACCGGCCACCATCTCCAGCGGCGAGCGGACCTTGGCGCGCAGGGCATCGCGGCTCCAGAACTCCGGCGACTCGAAGATCGTGCGCAGCATCGGACGGATGTCGCCGCCCGTGCGCCGGTAGGTCTCCGCCACCCGATCGACCAGTTCCGGCGGCGGCTGGTCGCTGACGAAGCGGCGGGCGAGCTCGAGGGCGATGAAGCGGGCGGTAGCAGGATGGCGGGCGAGGATGCGCAGCACTTCCTCGCCGTCCTCCTCTCCCCGGCCCGCGGGGAGCGCGTGGCCCAACACCAGCTTGGGGCCGAAGTCGTGCATGGCCGGGCGGAAGACGAAGTGCGGGTTCGTGCGCGGCTCCGCGATCGTCCAGCCGGTGAAGCAGCGCGCCACCTCCACGATGTCCTTCTCCGTGTAGCCGCCGTCCACCCCGAGCGTGTGCAGCTCCAGGAGCTCCCGCGCGTAGTTCTCGTTCAGGCCCCGCCTTTTCCGGGCGAAGGGGCGGGGGGCGGCGGAGCGCCAGTTGTCGAGGTAGAGAAGCATCGCCGGGCTGCGCGCCGTCGCTTCGAGCAGCTCGGGAAAGGTCCCCAGGGCGTGGGCGCGGATCGCCTCCTGCTCGTAGGCAGGCAGGAGCGCCGCCTCCTCGGCCTTTCCGGCAAAGACGTTGAAGTGGTTGAACCAGAAGTCGGTCATCACCTCCAGGAGCTGGCGGCGGGAGTACGCCGCGCGCAGGACCTTGGCCTGGGCGAGCGCGACGATCACCTCCCGCTTGACGCCTGGCTCGCGCATCTTCGGCCCCGCGTCGGCGCCGCCGGGCGGAGGGGGAGCCTGCTCGAGCGCGGCGTTGCGCTTGCGCGCCTGCCGCTGCTCCGTCATCCGCTCCGCCAGCGCTCCGGGCGGCTTCTGGAGGATGTCGAAGCGGCCGAGTTGCTGGTCGAGCGCGCCGTCGTCGAGGCGCCCGGGATCGAATTGCTCGTCGAGGAAAGCGGCGACGCCCTCGCGGGCGATGCGCCGGCGGTCCTCGGGGCGGGCGCCGAACGTGACGCGCGAGAGCAGGTGCTCGGCCACCTCCGGGGCGCTCAGCTCCGGCGCGACGTCCTGGGGAAGATCGCGCGGCGCCGCGTGCGAGCAGGCGACGAGAGGGGCAAACAGCAGCGCAGCGCGCCCGATCATCCTGGCAGACACGACTCCCGGCGGGTTGGTGAAATTCAGCGCCAGAACACCCGCCGGAGCCGTCTCAGCGCCGAGCTTGCCTCGGAAACGCCCAGGGCCAGTGTACCCCCCAGGTAGGCGGCGGCGAAAAGGCCCAGGACCACGGCGGCGCGGAGGATGGGATGGACGGGGGGCAAGAGCAGCTTCGCCCCCAGCCCTACGGCGGTGGCCAGCGCCGCGGCGCCCCAGAGCCTGGGAAGAAGGCCCTTGGGAAGGTGGCAGAGGCCGATGCGACGGCCGATCCCCCGGCGCAAGAGCGCGAACTCGATCCAGCCGGCCACCCCTGCGCTGCCGGTGAGGCCGAAGGCGCCGTAGCGCTTGTCCACGTGCAACAGGCCGGGCAGCCAGAGGGCGCAGAACACCCCCAGGCCGGCGGTGAGCACCACCCGCAGGGTGGCGTAGCGCAAGGGCGTGCGGGTGTCGCGCAGGGCGTAGAAGGCGCTGGAGTAGAGCCGGGCCAGGGTGGCCGCGAGCAGGCCCACCGTGCTGCCGATGAGGAACCACCAGACGTACTGCGTGTCGCGGGCGCGGAAGTTGCCGGTCTGGAAGAGGGCGGCGCAGATCACGTCGCCCAGGACGAGGAAGGCCGCCACCGTGGGGACCACGGGGAAGGCGATGGCCCGCAGTCCCGCCTCGGTCTGCTGGTGCAGCTTCTCCTTCGCCTCCGCCTCCGCCGACATGGAGGGGAGCGCCGCCGCGCTCACCGCCATGCCGAAGAGCGAGACCGGAAGCAGGTAGATGGTCTGCGCGTACCCGAAGGCGGCCACCGTCCCGCTGGGCATCCAGCTGGCGATGAGCATGTCGACGTAGGCGGAGAGCTGGACCACTCCCCTGCCCGCCACCACGGGAAAGAAGTTCCGCACCACCTCGCGCACATGCAGGTCGCCGGTCCCCAGGGAGAGGCGGGCGCCCTTGCCCAGGAGGCGCAGCACCAGGGGAAGCTGCACCAGGAGCTGAAGGGCGCCGCCGGCCACCGCGCCCCAGGCGGCCCAGACGGCGATGCGCGCCTGGTCGCCGGGAGGGCCGGCGTGGGCCCCGAGGATGAGGGCGGCGATGATGGCCGCGCTCCACACCACCGGCGCGGCGTAGCTGAGGAAGAAGCGGTGGTGGCTGTTCAGCACCCCGATGCAGAAGGCGGAGAGGACCAGGAGCGAGATGCCGGGGAAGAAGATGCGCACCAGCACGATGGCCAGCGCGCGCGTGTCGCCGCTGAACCCGGGGGCGATGAGGTCGAGCAGCCAGGGGGTGGCGGCGATGCCGACCAAAGCGAGGGCGCCGGTGACGAGGGAGAGCAGCCCGGCCACCGCACCCGCAACCTTGCGCGCCTGCGCCTCCTCGCCCCGGGCCCGCAGGGCCGCATAGACGGGGATGAAGCTGGCGGAGAGCACGCCCTCCCCCAGGAGGTTCTGGAGGAAGTTGGGGATGCGCAGCGCCGCGGTGTACGCATCGGCCGAAGGAGAGGTGGCCAGGTAGTACCCGAGCACGCGCTGGCGGATGAGGCCGGCGATCCGGCTGAGCAGGATGCCGGCGCCCACCAGCAGGGCCGCCCCCGCGGCACGCTGCGTCTGCCTCCCGGGCGCAGGCGCTGCGGGCGTCGCGGCGACTTCGGTCACGCAGGGAGGATAGCGGCGCCGCTCCCCGAGGCGAAAAATAAACCGCAGCGTGCCTGTCAGGGTGGAAGCAGCTGCAGGAATTTCGTTCGCTGGGACGCCGGGGGGCAGGTCGGCATACCGTCGTCGTCACCGCAGGCCCCGCCCTGCCGCTTCGGCTCCTGTCCCGTCTCGCCCAGCCCGTTCGGAGCGCCGGACGCCGGTTCAGGTTCTGGGGCGGTGCCTGAGGCGACGCCGACGGTATGTCGACCTTCCCCCCGTCTTTCGGCTCGCGCAGGACTCATTCTTTCCGCTTCGTTGCCGCGCCCAAGGTCCTCTCCAACTGGAATCGCGGCGGCGCAGTTCGCGCCGCGTTAGCCACCGGGAGATGCTTCCCTCGTTCGGCCATCTCTGCGGACTTGAAGTCACTCCAGGATCGCGTAAAGCATCTGGTCAGCCGCGCGAACTGTGCCGCCGCGATTCCAGTTGGAGAGGACCTTGGGCGCGGCAACGGAGCGCATCGTCTGGGTACCGCGCGCGCCGTCCCGGCGGACGAAGTTCCGATCGAGGGGTTTCAGCCGAGCGGGGAGCACTTCACCGGGGTGGTGCTGGTGACGGTGTTGTTCTCCGGGTGGCAGTCGCCGATCAGGGAGTTCACATCCACCACGGCCTTGATTTGGACCGCCTGCTGCTGGGGAGGGGCGTTCCAGGGGACGCTCACCGTTTCCGAGTCGCCGGGCTGCAGGTTGCGGGAAGTGAGGCCCTGGCCGATGTGGGCCGTGGAGCCGTCGGGGAGGACGGCGTAGAAGTCCACGGTGATTCCGGCCTTGGCCACCAGCGCGCCGCCGTTGTAGACCACCGCGCTCGCCTTGGCCGGGCCGGACTGGCAGTTGGTCATGTCAGCGTCCACCGCGCAGACGGAGAGGTCGGGGGAGCTGAACTGCCCCTGCCCCTGCACGTTCTGCCGGTAGCTGTTCGACTGCCCGGGCGCCCAGGAGTTGCTCTCGGGAAAGGGAAGCGTCCCGTCCAGGTTGACGTTGGTCACGTGGTAGGTGTGCTCGTTCCAGACGCTGCGCGTGTTCACCCACTTGTCGCTGGGCGAGCGCAGGGCCTTGAGCCCCACGTAGCGGAGCATGCTGGTGCCCGGCCAGGCCTTGTCGCACTCGTCGAAGTGGCAGATGTTGTTGTTGGGCACCAGGATCTTCGCCCGCCCGGTGCCGTCGATGTCCGCCACGATGGGCATCTCGTACGCCGTGCAGGAGAAGTTGGGCTCCTTGATCAGCACGTCGCCGCTCTTCCCGTCGAGCACGTGGAAGAAGCACTGGTCGGAGTAGACCACCGTCGCCTGCCCCTTGCCCTCGAAGTCGAACACCGAGCTGCCGGTGTTGGCGGAGCAGTCGAAGGTCTGCGAGCTCCAGATCCATCCTTGCCCCGGCTTCCACACCGAGTAGGCGCTCTGCGAGGCCACGCCGATCTCGGGCATCCCGTCGCCGTCGAAGTCGGCGATGGTGGGCGCGCCCCCGGCGTTGTAGTCGATGCCGCAGGCCTGCCCGTGGGTGGGCAGGGGGATGGGATTGAGCAACATGCCCCCGGTCCAGTCGTGGATGCGCAAGTAGCCGCGGCTCACCACCGCCACCTGGGGGTGCGGATCGTCCGTCTTCAGGCCCATCGCCGAGCCGTAGGCGGCGAAGTTGGCCACCGCCGGGAAGCCCTCCGGGCAGAGCGAGCCCGAGCCGCCCGCGCACAGCTGCCCGCGCGGCATCTTCACCCCGTCGCCGAACAGCGCCTTGCAGGTGTAGCCGGTGGGCGAGGCGTCGTTCTTCAGCAGCTTGTAGGCCTGGTTCCCGGTCACCACCTCGGGGATGCCGTCCATGTCCAGGTCGGCCACCGCGCTCAGCGTCCCGTCGCCGTTGCCCCCCACCGCCCCGTTGTCGTTGGTCTGCGGGCAGAGGGTCTTGCCGGTGGCGCCATCGTAGACGCCGTTGCCCACCACCACCTGCGCGGGGCCGGTGGGCCCCAAGAGCCGGGCGATGACCGGGGCGCCCCACCAGAGCTGCGCCTCACGCGTCACCCAGAGGAAGCGGCCGTCGCTGCCGAAGGCGATCAGGCCGCCGTGCCGGTGCGCCTGGCTGGGGTCCGGCACCCGGGGCGGCTCGTCGGCGGGGTCCCAGCCGCCGGTGATGAAGCAGGCCTCGCCGGTACCCAGGCAGTCGCCGGCAGCGATGCCGGAGTTGCCGTCGACGCTCCACTCCATGTGGTTCCACATGTCCCTGGGCGCGGTCCAGAGCGGCGAGCCATCGGCCCCGCTCACCGCCCGCAGCACGCCCTGCACCTCCAGCATCTCCGATCCCTGCTCGCCCGTGGGCATCGCGGGGAAGGTGTTGAAGACCACCGCGGGCACCGCATCCGCCTTGTGCAGGCGCATCACCACCGGCGTGCTCATCACCTGCACATAGTCGGGGTATTCCAGGTCGGCGCGGAAGGCGTCCGCGGGCGAGGTCGCGTCGGGGCCCAGCGGCGTCTGCCAGGGCCACCACCAGGCGTGCTCGGGCGGCTCGAAGCTGCCGTGGGGGATGAAGATGCAAGCCGGGTCGGCCTGCTTGCACTGCGCGTTCGCCGGCAGGCACTGCCCGTTGCTGCAGAAGTAGCCCGCAGCGCAGTTCACGCTGGCGCAGGCGGTGGGCTGCACAACCGGCTGGGCCGCCTTGCAGGTCCCGTCGGACTGGCAGGCGCCGTCGCCGCAGTCGGCGTCGCGGGTGCAGCGCCCGGTCCCGCCCGGCCCCACGCTGCAGTCCTCCGCTTGCGGATCGCAGGCCTGCGACTGCGCCGACTGGTCCACGCACGCGGTCAAGAGAAACGCCAGAACGACCGCGATCCCCCGCCCCATCCCGCACCTCCCCCAAGCTGCCGGCAAGGTGGGGAGCAGGCTGCCGCGAGGCAAGCCGCCAGTCGTCCTGCAGCGGACAACACCGTGGAATCAGGTGTTCATGACCAACGGGTCAGAAACCCATTGACGATTTATGACCCGCCGTTTAGTAACGCGCACCGTTTCTGACCCGTCAGTCATCGAAGGAGCCATGGCCCGGCCCGCCGACCCCAACGCCAAGGAAGCCCTCGTCGCCTGCGCCCGGGCGGAGTTCGCCCGCAAGGGCCTCCTGGGCGCCCGCATCGAGGACATCACCGCCGCCTGCGGCCTCTCCAAGGGCGCCTTCTACCTGCACTTCAGCTCCAAGGAAGCGCTCTTCGGCGAGCTGGTGCAGGCCTTCGACTCCTTCCTGGTGGAGTGCAAGGAGCGCCGCGAGCGCGACATGGCGGAGTTCACCGCGGAGTACGGGATGGTCACCCGCCGCGATCTCACGGAGCGCTCCCCCCGCTACCGCAAGTTCCTGGAGATGGAGACCAGCGAGGACCTGCGGGTGCTGGAGCACATGTGGGCCTACCGCGACGTGGTGGGCGTGCTGCTGCGCGGAGCGCAGGGGACGAAGTTCGAAGGAGCCATCTGGGAGCTCACCGACCGTGAGGTCGAGCGCATCAAGCAGAACTTCGACCACTTCCAGGGTGAGCATTCCTGCCGCACCGACATCCCGCCCGAAATCTTCGGCTCGCTGATCGTAGGCACGTACGTGCTGCTGGGAATGCGCATGAGCCGGATGAGCGAGAAGCCCGACCTCACGGAGTGGGCGCGGAGCCTTCACACCCTGATCCACGAGGGCAGCATCCCCTTGGAGCACAACCCCGCGGTCCTCCCCGGCCGGAGCAAGCCATGAGCCGAAAGACGATCCTCTATTCCTCCCTCGCCGCCCTGGCGCTGGCCTCCGCCCTGGCCGTCTCCGCCCGGGCGAAGACCCGCGCCTCGGCCGCTTCCGCCGGCGCCGCAGCCCAGGCGCCCGCCCCGGTCACCCTGGCCGAGGTGAAGGCGGTGCGCAGCGCCCCCCGCGAGGAGATCACCGGCGCCCTCAACCCGGCCAAGGAGCTGAAGGCCGGGTTCGAGGTGAACGGGCGGCTGGCGCGAATCCTGGTGAAGAAGGGCGCGCCGGTGGCCGAGGGGCAGATCATCGCCCAGCTCGATCCGGAGATCGCGGACGCCCAGGTGCAGCAGGCCGAGGCGGCGGTGCAGGCGGCCGAGGCGCAGTCGGCCATCGCCTCCGACCTGGCCAACCGCAACGCCGAGCTGGCGAAGAGCAACACGGTGAGCGAGGCACAGCTGCGCAACAGCGCCTCCGGCGCGGCGGCCGCCGCGGCCCAGCTCCAGGCGGCGCGGGCCCAGCTCGCCCAGGCCCGGGCCAACCGGCGGCGCCACGACCTGCGCGCCCCGTTCGCCGGCGTGCTCATCGACGCTCCCGACCAGGTGGGCGCCACCGTCGCCGCCGGGACCTCGCTCTTCACCGTGGAGCAGCTCGATCCGCTGGTGCTCAAGCTCACGGTGAGCGACTCCGCCCGCGGCCTGCTCAAGCCGGGCTCGCGGGTGCAGGTGGAGGCGGTGGGCGGCGGCGCCAGCACCTCCGCGGCGTGGGTGCGCACCGTGATCCCCTCGGCAGACACCTCCACCCGCCGGGTACCCGTGGAGATCGAGGTCCCCAACCCGGACGGCCGCTTCACCGCCCACACCCTGGGCCGGGCCGTCCTGCCCCTGGGCGCGGCGGAGGAAGTGCTCTCCGTCCCCGCTTCCGCCCTCTCCTCGCAGGGCGGCGATCACGTCTACGCCGTCTCCGGCGGCGAGGTGCGCCGGGTTCCCGTGCAGGTGATCGACCGCGGCGCGCAGGAAGTGGTCTTCAAGGCGGCCCAGCCGCTGGCGCAGGTGGTCGACTACCCGGCACCGGACCTGCAGGACGGCGCCAGGGTCGCGGTGAAGTAGGAGCGCGCACATGTCCATCTCCGACGTCGCCATCCGCAGGCCGGTCTTCACCTCCATGATGGCCCTCTGCCTGGTGGTGCTGGGCATCCTGGGGGTCAACCGGCTGGGCACCGACCTCTACCCGGACGTCACCTTCCCGGTGGTGATGGTGACCACCGTCTACAAGGGCGCGGGCCCCGGCGAGATCGAGACCCAGGTCACCAAGCCGCTGGAGGACTCGATCGCGGGCATCTCCGGCATCGACAAGATGCACTCCTGGTCGCGGGAGAACGCCAGCACCATCGCCGTCCAGTTCAAGCTCACCGAGAGCCTGGACCGGGCCACGCAGGAGGTGCGCGACAAGGTGGCCCAGGCCCAGTCCTCGCTGCCCAGGGACGCGGACCTGCCCAAGGTGAGCCGGGTGGACATCAGCGCCGCCCCGGTCCTCACCTACGCGGTGGGGGCGGACATCTCCTCCCAGCGGCTGCGCAAGCTGATCGAGGACCGGGTGCAGCCGGCCCTGCAGCAGATCGAGGGCGTAGCCGAGGCGCGCATCACCGGCGGCGACGTACGCGAGATCCAGGTGGAGCTGGACCTGGACAAGGTGAAGGCGGTGGGCACCAGCCCCTACGAGATCGCCCGGCGCATCGGGATGGAGAACCTCAACCTCCCCGCCGGCCACCTGGCCCTCGGCCCCACCGAGCTGACCGTGCGCACCCTGGGCGAGTTCAAGAACGTCGAGCAGCTTCGTGCCCTGCCCATCGCCACCGGCAAGACCGGCTCCCAGGTGCGGCTGGAAGAGGTGGCCAGGGTCACCGACGGGGTGGCCGAGCGGCGCACCTTCGCCCGCCTCAACGGCAAGGACGCCATCATCCTCGAGGTGGTGAAGCAGCCCGGCTCCAACACCGTGCAGGTGGCCGACAACGTCAAGCTGGCGCTGACGAAGCTTACGCCGGCCCTGGGCAGCGGGTTCAAGACCAAACTGCTGATCGACCAGAGCGAGATGATCCGCGCCAACGCCGAGGAGGTCTACGTGGCCCTCTTCTTCGGCGGGGCCATGGCGGTGCTGATCATCCTCATGTTCCTGCTCGACCCGCGCGGCACCTTCATCTCCTCCCTGGCCCTGCCCACCAGCGTGGTGGGCACCTTCTTCGTCATGTACGTGCTCGGGTACACGCTCAACCAGATGACGCTGCTGGCGCTCTCTTTGGCCATCGGCCTCTTGATCGACGACGCGGTGGTGGTGCGCGAGGCCATCACCCACCGGCTGGATCGCGGCGAGGATCCCGCCACCGCGGCTTCCAAGGGAACCCAGGAGGTGGGCCTGGCGGTGCTCGCCACCACCCTCACCCTGGTGGCGGTGTTCGTTCCCGTCGCCTTCATGCCGGGGATCGTGGGCCAGTTCTTCAAGCAGTTCGGCATCACCATCTCCATGGCGGTGCTGATCTCGCTCTTCATCTCCTTCACCCTCGACCCCATGCTCTCGGCGCGGCTGGCGAAGCAGCGCAAGCCTGGCGAGGTGGTGGTCCACAACCGGGTGGCGAAGTTCTTCCAGGGCATGTTCGAGAGCTGGGAGCGCTTCTACGAGCGCGCCCTGGCCTGGGTGCTCGCGCACAAGTGGACCACCCTGGGCCTCACCGCCCTGGTCCTGGCGCTCTCCCTGGTTGCCGCCCGCGGGCTGGGCAGCGAGTTCATGGCGGTGGAGGATCGGGCGCAGATGATCGTCGACCTCAAGCTGCCCGACAGCGCCTCTTTGGACCTCACCGGGCAGCGCGCCGGCGAGGCCGAGGGGCGCCTGCGCCAGATCCCGGAAGTGACCGACGTCTACTCCATCGTGGGCGTGAACGGCGAGGTGAACAAGGCCAAGCTGCGGGCGCTGCTCACCCCGAAGAAGGCGCGCGCGAAGACCATCAGCCAGCTCAAGGACGAGGCCCGCGCCGCGCTCTCGGGGGCCTTGCCCGCCACCCAGGTGGCCATCAGCGACCCGCCCACCATCGAAGGGCTGGGCGACTACTTCCCCATCATGGTGCGGGTGGTGGGGCCGGACCTGAAGGAATTGGACAAGCAGGCGCAGTTCGTCGCCTCGACCCTCAAGGGCACCCCGGGCACGGCGGACGTGCGGGTGGAGTCCAACCCGCCCAAGCCCGAGCTGGCCATCGACATCGACCGGACGCGGGCCTCGGACCTGGGGCTGCCGGCGACGGAGATCGCCACCCAGATGCGCCTCGCCATCCAGGGCGAGGTGGCGGCCAAGCTGCGGGAAGGGAAGGACGAGACGGACATCCGCGTCCGCCTCTCCGAGCGCGACCGCAGCAACCCGGACCGCATCGGCTCCATGGACCTCTTCTCCCAGAAGGGGCTGCGCAAGCTCTCGGACGTGGCCCAGGTCTCGCTGCAGGACGGGCCCAGCGTGATCGAGCACGAGAACCGCGAGCGGCAGATCGCCGTCTATTCCCAGCTGGGGACCGGGGCGGCCCTGGGCGACATCGCCGCGTCTTTGCGCAAGGCGGTGGCCGGGCACAAGCTGCCCGCCGGCTACAGCGTGGTCTACGACGGGCAGATCAAGACGTTCGACGAGCAGAACAGCGCGTTTGGCGGCGCCTTCGCCCTGGCCTTCGTCTTCATCTTCATGGTGCTCGCCTCGCAGTTCGAGTCGCTCAAGCACCCCTTCACCATCATGGTCTCCCTGCCCCTGGCCCTGGTCGGGGCCCTGCTCGGCCTGCTGTTCACCGGCAAGCACCTCTCCCTGGGCGCGATGATCGGGGTGATCCTGCTCATGGGACTGGTTACCAAGAACGCCATCCTCTTGGTGGACGGTGCGCTGCAGCGGCTGCGCCAGGGAGACGACGTGGACACAGCGCTGCTCAAGGCCGGCCCCCGGCGCTTGCGCCCCATCCTCATGACCTCGTTCGCCATGGCCATCGGCATGCTGCCCACGGCGCTGGGGACGGGCATGGGCTCCGAGTTCCGTGCCCCGATGGCGATCGCGGTGATCGGCGGGGTGATCACCTCCACCGCGCTGACGCTGCTGGTAGTGCCGGTGATCTTCGCGGGAGTGGAGAAGCTGTCGTTCGCGCGCCTGTTGCGGAAGGGAAGCGACAGGCCGGCGCTCGTTTCCGCCCCGGCTGCAGAGGACGCGGCCGTGGCGCGCGTGGTGAACGGGTAAGACATGGATCGCATGCGAGATCTGGGCGTGGTTCTGGCGGTTCTCGGCTTCTCTTTCGCGGCGGCGGCGCAGCAGCAGCCTCCCCCGCCGCCGCCGGAGGGGATGGCGCCGCCCCCGCGGGCGCAGGTCGGGCCGCAGCGCCGGGTGGTGACCCTGCGGGAGGCCCTGCAGCTCACCGCAAAGCAGGGGCCGGACGTGGCGGCGGCGCGGGCCCAGGCGGCCATCGTCGAGGCTGGGGTGAAGCGGGCGTGGACGAGCTGGCAGCCCGATCTGTCGGTGACGTGGACCCACGATCACTCGTTCAACCCGGCTACCCTTGCTCTCAGCCCAGCGGAAAACGTGACCGTCATCGCTGCGAACACCCGGGTTGGCACCTTCCAGGTTGCGCAGCCAATCTTCACTCCCCAGGGCCTGTTCCTCCCCGGCATCGCCAACGCCAACGCCGAGGCAGCCGACCGTGGCGCCGACGAGACGCGCGAGCAGATCCTCCTCAGCACCTCCCGCACCTATCTCGCCCTGCAGGGGCTGGAGGGGCTCCTGGAAGCGGCCCGGGAGGCGGAGAAGGTGGCGCTGCGCCGCGAGCAGGACGCGCGGGCGCGGATCGCCGCGGGGACCGAGGTGGAGATCGCGCTC
>DATKAG010000143.1:0-5475 GCA_035498355.1 Myxococcales bacterium
CTTCCACGCCAATATCGACGGCCTGAACGGCGCGAGCGGCGCGGTCGCGTTCACCGTGGACAACGCCGCGAGCGACTTCAACACGCAGGCCTCGGCCATTCCCAATCTCGCCGGCTCGGCGGGAGGCGGCCTGGGCTCGGACACCTTCGACTGGGGCCTGCCCTTCTTCTTCGGGCGCCCGGTCTACGTGGTCTTCGAAGGAAAGACCGCTTCGGGCTCCGCGCTGCCCGGACCTTACGTGGCCTTCTAGCGGGTGGTAGAGAGGCGCGATGCCCCTCAAGCTTCCTGCCCTCGATCCGGCCACGGTGCCGCCGCGCTCCACCTCCGGCTACCCGGAGCCCTTCCGCTCCCGCGTGCTGCCCCGGGAGAAGCGCCCCATCGGCGAGGCGCTCGGCCTGAAGAAGATCGGCGCCAACCTCACCACCTTGCCGCCCGGCAAGGAATCCTCCATGCGTCACTTCCACACCCGCGAGGAGGAGCTTCTCTTCGTGCTGGAGGGCGAGGTGGTGCTGCGCACCGACGAGGGCGAGCAGGTGCTGACCGCGGGCATGTGCGCCGGGTTCCCGGCCGGCACCCGCAACGGCCACCAGCTCGTGAACCGGACCGCCCGCCCCGCCCGCTACGTTGAGATGAGCAACCGCGACCCGGAGGATGGCGCGGAGTATCCCGACGTCGATCTGGCGTACCGCAAGGGCCCCGACGGCAAGGCGCTGTTCTTCCACAAGGACGGCAAGCCCTACTGAGCGACTTGGATCTCGGCGCCACAATCCCGGCCAGGGTGCAGCCTCGCGTCGTGCTGGCGACGTCGCTGGCCCTGGTCGCCTTCGCGGCCAACTCGCTGCTCTGCCGGGCCGCCCTGGGCGGCGGGCAGGCGGACGCCGCCAGCTTCACCGCGCTGCGGCTCGCCTCCGGCGCGGCGATCCTCTTCCTCATCGCCCGCCGCGGCGACCGCCCGCGGGGCGGAAGCTGGCTCTCGGCCGGAGCGCTGTTCGCGTACGCGGCCGCGTTCTCCTTCGCCTACTTCTTCCTGCCCGCGGGCGTGGGCGCCCTGCTGCTGTTCGGCGCGGTGCAGGTCACCATGATCGGCCACGGACTGGCCAAGGGCGAGCGACCTGCGGCCACCGTCTGGGTGGGCCTGGTCCTGGCGCTCTGCGGCCTCGCCCTGCTCTCCCTGCGCGGCTGGCAGGCCTTCTCCCCGGGCGGGACGCTGCTCATGCTGGGCGCAGGGGCCGGCTGGGGCGCCTATTCCCTCCGGGGCCGCCGCGCGCACGCGCCGCCGGTGCTGGTCACGGCCGACAATTTCCTCCGCGCAGCGCTCTTCGCCCTCTTGCTCTGGCTGATCGCCAGCGTCTCCGCCTCCTCCCACCTGACCTCCCGAGGCGCCGTGCTGGCCGTCGTCTCGGGCGCCCTCACCTCCGGCCTGGGCTACGTCGCCTGGTACAGCGCCCTCCCCCACCTCACCGCCGCCCGCGCAGCCGTGCTCCAGCTCTGCGTCCCCGTGCTCGCCGCCGTCGGGGGAGTGGTCCTGCTGGGAGAAGTCATGACCGCCCGCCTGATCGCCGCGGGAACCGCCATCCTCCTCGGAGTTGCCATCGCCACCCGGCGCTGAGATCAGAGCGTCGGCGAGTCGTCGCCCAGCAGCGCGCGGCGAACGGTCTTCACCGGGGGGAAGCCCTGCCGCAGGAAGGAGTCGTGGAACTCCTGCAGGGAAAAGCCCGCGCCCTTCTTCTTCCGGTAGTCCTCGCGAAGCTTGAGCACCTGCAGCTTCCCCAGCGTGTAGACGAGGTAGGTGGGGTCGCTCGTCCCGCGCTTGGTCTCCATCAGCGCGTTGGCGTGCGCCAGGTATCCTTCCTTCTCGAAGAACTCCACCCCTTGCTCGAAGCTCATGTCGCCGGTGTGCATCCGGATGCCCACCAGGTAGCGGGCGTTGCGCAAGAGCGCGTCCTGGAGCTGGCCCAGGCGGATCTTGAGGAAGGCGGCGTCCTTCTCCTCGGGGACGCCCGGCGTCCGCCCGTAGCCCTCCTCCAGCATCATCTGCTCGGTGTAGTGCGCCCACCCTTCCAGGTTCGAGTTGCACCCCAGGAGCTGGCGCACCTTGTCCGGCGCCCGCTGCACCCAGAGGAACTGCACGTAGTGGCCGGGAAAGGCCTCGTGGATGGAGGTGCTGATCACGATGCCCCGGTTGAACCCGGCCATGTGCTCCTCCACCTGCTCCCGCGGCCAGCCCGGCTCCGGCAAGGTGACGTTGAAGAAGGCCTCCGTCGCCTTCTTCTCGAACGGCCCCGGCGGCTCCATGGAGGCGATGGTGGTCGCCCGCATGAACGGGGGCGTCTCCTCCACCACCGGCAGCACCGTCGAGGGGATGGTGACGATGCGCCTCTCCTCGATGAATCCGCGCAGCCTGGCGAAGGTGTCGCGGAACGCCTGCAACAGCTCGCCGGGCGGCGGATGGTCGGCGCCCAGGTCGTGCAGCACCTGCTCCCGCGTCCGGCCGGGGAAGAGCTGGCGGGACGCCTGCTGGAACTCCTGCTGGTTGCGGCGCAGGTCGGCCATTCCCACTTCCAGCAGGTGGTCGAGGGGGATGTCCACCGCCTCCTCATAGAGCAGCTTCTTGCGGAAGGTGTCCGCGCCGAGGCGGAAGTCGCCTGTGGACCCGGGCAGCAGCTCCTTCTCCAGGAAGTCCTGGTAGGCGCGCAGCGCCGCCACCACCCGCGCGTTCGACTCGGCGAACGCCCGCAGGACCTCCGGATCCTTCGCCTCCTGGAAGGCGGACGGGACGTCCTTCTCGAAGAAGGAGACGATCCCCGGAAGCTGTTCCAGGGCGATGGCGGTGTACCAGCGCGGCGGGTTGGCCAGATTTGCCCGCGCGGCATCGAGCGCGGCCGGCATCTGCTTCTCCCGCTCCACCAGCGAGCGCAGCCTTTCGTCGGGCGAGGCGAACTTGCGGCTCATGATCACGAAGGCGCTGGTGGAGATCCCGCTGGAGTAGGAGTCCGGGTCCCTCTCCCAGCGCCGCACCGTGGTCAGGTCGAGCAAGGTGGCGCGGACGTCGGAGAGGAGCAGGTCGCGGTCGGCGGCCTCGAACGAGCCCGGGGGCAGCTGCAGGCCGGCGAACCGCTTCTCGAAGCCCTCGAGCACGGCCACCCGCGCGTCGACGGCGGAGCGCGAGTAGTCCTCGAGCTGCCGATCGTACTGGTGCAGCCCGGCCGCCGTCCCCTTGGTGGGCGCATACTTGAAGTACGCCTGCTCGAAGTACTGGTCCGCCAGCGCGGAGAGGCCGGCGTCCTCCGGGCTGCGCCTGGTCTGCGCGCCGGAGCAGGCGGAGAAGGCGATCAGGGTGGCGAGAGCGGAGATCGATCGGGTCGCCATGCGCGGAACTTACACTACTCGCGGCCCTGCCATGACGTGGCCCGCTGCCACCGGCGGCCCCGCTCTGCTACCCTCGAGCGCGGGGAGGGATACTTCGGTGAAGACCCGGATGCTCGCGGCGCGCCTGCTCGTCGTCCTGCTCCTGCCCTGGCCGGGGTTCGCGCAGGATCGGAACGTCCTCTTTCCCGTGCCAGAGCTGGAGCGCATGCTCCAGGCGGAGCCGCTGCGCGTCGTCAGCGCCCAGATCACCCGCCCCAAGGCGCAGGGCGACATCACCCTGCGGGCGGAGGCATCCTTCGGCGAGCGGCCCCCCATCCGCATCAAGCTGCGCAGGGCAGAGCCCGGGGCGGACACCTTCAACAACGTGCCCCGCTACGACCTGGCGGCGTACGAGCTGCAGAAGCTCTTGATGGACCCGCCGGAGTACGTGGTGCCGCCCACCGCAGTGCGCTTGGTGCCCCTCTCCACCCTGCGTCCCCTCGCGCCGGCGGCCAGCTCCACCTTCAGCGGGGCCAGGGAAGTGCTCTGCGTGGTGCAGTACTGGCTGCAGGACGTGGTCGCTCCCGCCGACGTGCTCGACGAGGCCCAGCTCAAGGCGGACGCGGTCTACGCCAGGCACATCGGGCAGCTCAACGTTCTCACCTACCTCATCCGCCACGCCGACTCCAACGCCGGCAACTTCCTCATCTCCGCCGATCCGAAGGGAGCGCGGGTCTTCTCCGTGGACAACGGCGTCGCCTTCGCCTCCGAGGAGAGCGATCGCGGCGAGGTGTGGAAGTCGATGCGCGTCAACCGCCTGCCGGCCGACACCGTGGATCGCCTGCGCAAGCTGACGGAGGACGACCTCACCGCCCGCCTCGGCGTGCTCGGCCAGTGGCAGCTCACCGACGGCCACTTCGTGGCCGTGCCCTTCGGCCCCAACCTTGCGCGGGGCGCAGGGGTCCGCCGCGAGGGGGCCATCGTGCAGATGGGCCTCAAGCGCCGTGAGATCTCCGACGTGTGGGATCGCGCAAAGCGGCTGCTGAAGATGATCGACAAGGGCGAGATTGTCGCATTCTGAGGAGCGCATGCGAGGCCGACGCCGACATCCGGGGCTGGGACGGGCGCTCTGCTGCCTTCTCCTCTGCGCTCTTCCCCTGGCCGCGGAAGAGCCGCGCTACTCCTGGCCGCAGCCCGGGCGCGTCATCGCCTTCGCGGACGTGCACGGCGACTTCGACAGCCTCGTCCGCCTTCTCCGCGCCGCCGCCGTGGTGGACGGGGACCTGCGCTGGTCGGCCGGCGCCGCCCAGGTGGTGAGCCTGGGCGATCTCCTCGACCGCGGGGCCGGCTCGCGCAAGGCGATGGATCTGCTCATGCGCCTGCAGGGCGAGGCCGGCGCGGCGGGCGGAGCGCTGCACGTCTTGCTCGGCAACCACGAGGCGATGAACCTCCAGGGCGACCTGCACGACACCACCCTTGCGGAATTCGCCGCCTATGCCCCGGACGAGCCGGCGGGATTGCGCGAGCGGCTGCGGGGAGAGTGGATCGCCCGGCAGGGAAAGGACTCGGGCGCGCAGTTCGACCAGCGCTTTCCGCCGGGCTGGTTCGGGCACCAGGCCCTCTTCGCGAGCGACGGCAAGTACGGGCGCTGGCTTTTGGGGCTGCCGGTGGCGATCGTCATCGGCGATACCCTGTTCATGCACGGCGGCCCCTCGGCGGTCCTCTCCGGACTGCCGATCGGGGAGATCAACCGCCGCTATCGCGCCGCGCTCTCCGGCTACCTCTCCGCCCTCGGCGATCTGGAGGCAGCCGGCCTGGTGGAGCCGGGCGACGCCGTCTTCGACCGGGCGGATCTGGCCAGCAAGCGCCTCCTGGCGGCGCCTCCCGCGGACGCCGGGGCGAAGGCGGCGCGCGCGGAAGCGCTGCGCCGGTTCCGCGTCGCGGATTCCGACCCCATGCTCGACGTCGACGGCCCCAACTGGTACCGGGGCGCCTCGCTCTGCAACGAGGCCTCCGAGAGCGACGTGCTGAAGCCTTTCCTGGAGGGGCTGCACGTCAAGCGGCTGGTGGTGGGCCATACCGTGGCGCGCAACCAGCGCGCCGCCACCCGCTTCGACGGCGCCCTGA
>DATKAG010000144.1:0-3839 GCA_035498355.1 Myxococcales bacterium
CGGTCGCGTTCGGTGCCGCGGCGTCGATCCCCGCCACCAGCTGCGCGACCAGGCGGCTGCGCTCCTGGGCGCCTAAGGCTGCCCAGCAGGGGAGCGGTGCAAGCTCGAGCGCTTCCCTCTCGCTCGGGCACTCCTCGGAGAATCGACCGACGTCGACGTTCTCGTCGACCTCCATCTTCCAGCGCTTCGTCCAGTTGCGCCATCGGTGCACAGACGCTCTTCCTCCCTGGAGAAGCGCCTGGGCACAGCTCAGCCCCGGCCACTGCTGACAGCGGGAGACCAGTCCCTCCTTCACGCCGTGACTGAGAATGTAGTTGAGGCGCTCGACCTGGGCCCCTTCGTCGACGATGGGCTCGGCGGAGTAGCGCCGGGCGAAGAACCGCCCTCGCCACCCGACCAGGCGTCCCACCTTGACGGCGATGTTGCTCTGCAGCCGCTGCATGAATTGGCTCATCGCCACCGCCGAAGGGGCGCGGACCATCGCGTGGAAATGATTGGAGGTAAAGACGTAGGCGAAGAGCTCGACCTGGCACTGCCGTACGGCGCGGGCGAGGATGCCGCCGATCAGCTCGTTGGTCTTGTCGCTCGGCGCCAGGAGAAAGCGCGACTGGATGGTGCGGGAGGTGATGAAGAAGATCGTCTGCGGGTCGAACTGTCGAATGGGATACGCCATGGCGGCGGCTGCGGTGGCAAGTTGTGAGCCAAGCCGCGGCCAAGTGGTTCCCCTGCAGGCACACGCAAGCAGGGTCCCATCTTGGGGGTCCCATTCTGGAAGAACGGTCTCAAATCGCTGCAACGATAAATTCGTGTGAGATGTGGAGCGGGGAACGATAAATTCGTGTGAGATGTGGAGCGGGAAGCCGAGCCCTAGTGCAGCTGGAACTCCGACTTCAGCTCGCGCGCCGTGAGCGACTGCACGGCCGCCTTGGCGGGCAAATCCTCGTAGAGGATCCGGTACACCGCCTCGTGCAGCGGCACCTCCACCTCCAGCTTCGCCGCCAGGTCGTGCACGCTCTTCGCCGTCCGCACTCCCTCCGCCACCTGCGTCATGCCCGCGAGGATGTCCTTCAGCTTCTGCCCCTTGCCCAGGGCCAGCCCCACCGTCCGGTTGCGCGAGAGCTCGCCGGTGCAGGTGAGGACCAGGTCGCCCATCCCCGCCAGGCCGCTGAGGGTGATGGGGTTGGCGCCTTTGCGCACCGCCATCCGCACCAGCTCGGCGAGGCCGCGGGTCATGATGGCGGCGCGGGTGTTGCTCCCGAAGCCCATCCCGTCGGAGATGCCGGCGGCGATGGCGCAGACGTTCTTCAAGGAGCCGCCCAGCTCGGCGCCCATCACGTCGGGCGAGGTGTAGACGCGGAAGTAGTCGTTGGAGAAGTCGCGCTGCACCTTCTTCGCCAGCTTCTCCCAGGGCGAGGCCACCACCACGGCGGTGGGGTGCTTGAGCATCGTTTCCTTGGCGAACGAAGGCCCGGAGAGGCAGCAGAGATAGGGGTGCATCTCGGCGGGGAGCACGTCCTCCAGCACCTCGTGCATGGTGAAGAGGGTGTCGTTTTCGATGCCCTTGGTGGCGCTGACGATGGGCGTCGCCTTGGGCAGGTGCGGCAGGGCCTGCTTCATCACCGCCCGGGTGACGTGCGAGGGATTGACCGCCACAACCATCTCCGCCCCGGCCAGCGCCTTCGCCAGGTCGTGCGTCCCCGTCACCGTCGCGGGCAGCGGGATCCCCGGCATGTAGCGGAAGTTCTCGTGCCGCTCGGCCAGGGCGCGGGCGACGTCCTCCTCGAAGGACCAGATGGTGACGTCGTGGCCGTTGTTCCCCAGCACCGCGGCGAGCGCCGTTCCCCAGCTTCCTCCGCCGATGACCGCCGCCCGCATCAGGGTTCCAGCCTAACGCAAATCAATGCCGCCAGGGAAAGCGCGGCCGCCACCACGTAGGGTGCGCCCGGGGCGATCTGCTCGAACAGGGCCCCGCCCATGGCCGGCCCGATCACCCGGGCGAGGCTCGCGGCCGACTGCGAGATCCCCAGCGCCCCCCCTTGCGAGTCGGCGGCCGCCGCGCGGGAGATCAGGCTCACCACCGAGGGCTGGGAAAGGCCGAGCCCGCAGGCCAGGCCGAAGGCGGAGCCGTAGATGCCGATCCACGAGCCCACCGCGGGCAGCGCCCCCAGGGCGACGGCGGTGAGCACGCACCCGGCGATCAGCAGCTTGCGCTCGCCGAAGCCGCGCGCCAGCCGGCCCACCAGGCCGCCCTGCAGCGCCACCTGGATGATCCCGATGTAGCCGAAGAGGTACCCGACACGGCGGACGAGCTGGGCATGGTCGCGCGCCCCGATGCGCCGTTCGATGAAGAGGGTGAGCGTCGCCTCCATCATGGTGAAGCCGAGCATGAAGAGGAAGTAGACGAGCACCAGCATGCGCAGCCGCGGATCGGCGATCCCGCGGGTGATCTGCTGCAGGCGCGAGGCCCGCTCCCGGGGCTTGCCGCGCAGCTCGCGGGGCAGCGATTCGGGGAGGAAGAAGGCGGCGGCGATCAGGTTCAGCGCCGCCAGCGCCGCCGAGGCCAGGCAGGGCAGCGCGTAGGGGTTCTTCTCGAACAGGCCGGCGTGGACGACGCCGGAGAGATTGGAGAGCAGCCCGCCCAGGGCCGGCCCGAGGATGAACCCCATGCCGATGGCCGCGCCGATCAGGCCCATCCCCTTGGCCCTGTCTTGTGGCGCGGTGACGTCCGCCACCGCGGCCTGCGCGGTGGGGATGGTGGCGCCGAAGATGCCCATCAGCCCCCGGCCGACGAAGAGCAGGGCGAGCGTCCCGGCCAGGCCGAAGAGCGTGTAGCCCGCGACCGAGCCGAGGAGGCCGAGCAAAAGGATGGGGCGGCGGCCGACGCGATCCGAGAGCCTCCCCCACACCGGCGCGAAGAGGAACTGGGCCAGCGAGTAGCTGGACATCAGCAAGCCCACCACCGCCGCCTTGGCCCCGAACGACTCCACGTAGTAGGCGAGGAAGGGGATGATGATCCCGAACCCCACCAGGTCGATGAAGACGGTGACGAAGAGGATCGGGAGCACGCGCGCCCACCGTAGCACGCGGACGCGCGATCAATTCGGGTGCGCCTCGCCCGCCTCCGCTTCCGGCAGACGCTTCATCAGCGGGACGAGGGCGGCGGCGATCACCGTCCCGATCACCGCCACCAGCCCCAGCTTGAGGAAGAGGTTCGTGTAGAGCGGCAGGCTCTGCACCGGGCTGGTCACGCCCTCGGGCACGCTGGCGATCGTGGCCACGAAGCTTCCCAGGTACTGCGACAGTCCCGTGGAGAGGAAGTAGACGCCCATGAGGAACCCGCGCAAGGACGGGCCCACGTAGCGCGCCACCACCGCCAGGCCCAGCCCGCTGATGAGCAATTCTCCCAGCGACTGGAATGCGTAGCCCGCCACCATCCAGAAGAACGACACCTTGCCCTGCACGGCGAAGCGCCCGCTGATCCCGTAGAGGAAGAACCCGAGGCTGAGGATGGCGAACCCCATGGCGAACTTGGTGGCGATGTGGAAGTCGCCGCCCTCCTTCTTTCCCAGCCGGTTGTAGAGCCAGGCCAGAGGCGGGCTGAGGATGAAGATCCAGATCGGGTTCAGCGCCTGCACCTGCCCGGCGGGCACCTGGTAGCCGAAGAGGTCGAGGTCCACGTTGCGCAGGGAGAACAGCGTCAGCGAGGTGGACATCTGCTGGTAGAAGATGAAGAAGAGCATGGCCTCGGAGGTGAGGATGATCACCGCCCACAGGCCCTTGCGTTCGCGCTCGCTGCCGCGCTTCATCATCAGCCCGAAGATCGCCACCATGCCCACGAA
>DATKAG010000145.1:0-6938 GCA_035498355.1 Myxococcales bacterium
GGCAAGGAGCTGATCGCCCACGCCATCCACTACAACTCCGAGCGGGCGGCGAAGCCCTTCGTCAAGGTGAGCTGCGCGGCCCTGCCCGAGACGCTTCTGGAGGCAGAGCTGTTCGGCTACGAGCGGGGCGCCTTCACCGGCGCCCAGCAGCGCAAGCAGGGCCGCTTCGAGCTGGCGGAGGGGGGCACTCTCTTCCTCGACGAGATCGGCGAGATCAACCTGGGCAGCCAGGTGAAGCTGCTCCGGGTGCTGCAGGAGCGCGAGTTCGAGCGGCTGGGAGGGACGGAGACCATCCGGGTGGACGTGCGCCTGATCGTCGCCACCAACCGCGACCTGGAGGCGAGCATCGCGGAGAAGCAGTTCCGCGAGGACCTCTACTACCGGCTGAACGTGTTCTCCATCTTCGTCCCGCCCCTGCGCGACCGGAAGCCGGACATCATGCTCCTGGCGGATCACTTCCTCGCCAAGTACTCCCGACAGCACAAGCGGCAGATCCGCCGCATCTCCACCCCCGCCATCGACATGCTGGTCAGCTACCACTGGCCGGGCAACGTGCGGGAGCTCGAGAACACCATCGAGCGGGCGGTGGTCTCCTGCGACGGCCAGGTGATCCACGGCCACCACCTTCCCCCTACGCTGCAGACGGCGGAGGCCTCGGGGACGATGGTGCAGACCTCGCTCTCCGACGCGGTGGAGCAGTACGAGAAGGACATGATCGTCGACGCGCTGAAGAGCGCCCGCGGCAACCGCGCCAAGGCGGCGCGCCTGCTCGGAACCACCGAGCGGATCATCGGGTACAAGGTGCGCAAGTATGGGATCGACCCGGGCCGCTTCCGCGGAGGCCAGGTGGTCGCGCCCGTCACCCGCTGGCGCTCGGTCGGACGGTAGGCATGCGAGGCACGCCCCGGTCCCACCGGCGCGCCCTGCGCCATCGCATTGGCGGTTTGTGGCCGGCATTCGCGGGCTTCGCGAGAGCAGGTCTCCGGTTCACCCGGCATGCCGTCCCGGGACGGCGGCGGATGGGAGATGGGGGAGCGCCTCCCGGAACCAGGCGGCCGTTCGTCCGGGTGAACAGGGGCAGTTCATCCGGGTGAACCAGGATGCCCTCAGCCGATCCGGTGGAACACGTCCTCCCATTCCAACTCCGTCCACCACTCCCGCTCCACCCCGTCGCATCCCTCTCCGTAGGCCTCGCAAGAAACGCACCCGTCGCCACGGATGAGGTCGGGAATCTCCTGGGGCGGGTACTTCGCGAGCAGGACTTCCAGCGCCTCGCGCGCTGCGGCCTCCTCCCCGTCGGGCGGCCGGTCGGCAAGCTCGGGAACCCCCGCCCGGCGCAGGCGCGTCTCTGCCTCGGGAAAGAGCACGGAGTTTTCCGCATCGATGTGGTGCAGAAGCGCCTTCCCATAACGCGACGCCAGGGTCCCAATATCGGATCCCTGGACCAGAAGCGGCTCCATCAGGTCCAACAGGTGTGCCATCGCCTGGTGCGCTTCGAGCAGGACCTTCAGCGGCCCGCGATCCGCGGGCGCCGCCGTCTCCCGCACCAGCGCCGGAAAGAGCGACTCCTCCTCCCGCGCATGGTGAAACCGCCCCGCATAGAGCCGGAAGAAACGGAGATAAGCCCGGCCGTCTTCGGTACTGCGGCCGGGGGCCGCGGCAAAGGCCTGCAGCGATCCCACCGCCCGCTCGATCACCTCATGCTCCGCCCGCAGGTGGTCGAGGAGTTGCATGCGTGGAAGATATGCGAACGGGGAACGGGCGCAAACCAACAAGGAGTGCCCACCCGTCCCGGGACGGCATGCCGGTTCAGCCGGGTGAACCAGACTCGCCCGTCCCGGGACAGGCGCGCTTCCAGGCTTTCTCGATGTGGCCCGCGATCTCCCCCAGCCCAACGCTCTTGGTCACCTGGGCGAACACCGTGGGCCCCTCGCCCCGCATCCGGCGGGCGTCGCGGTCCATCACTGCCAGGTCCGCTCCCACGTGGGGTGCCAGGTCGGTCTTGTTGATCACCAGCAGGTCCGACTGGGTGATTCCCGGGCCGCCCTTGCGGGGTACCTTGTCGCCGCCGGCCACGTCGATGACGTAGATGGTGTAGTCGGCCAGCTCCCGGCTGTACTGCGCGGCCAGGTTGTCGCCCCCGCTCTCCACGAAGAGCAGCTCCGGGCGCACCTCCTCCATCAGCTGCTCCAGGGCGAGGAGGTTGTGGCTGATGTCCTCCCGGATGGCGGCGTGCGGGCACCCCCCGGTCTCCACCGCCCGGATCCGCTCCCGGGGAAGGGCCTCGTTGCGCACCAGGAACTCCGCGTCCTCGCGGGTGAAGATGTCGTTGGTCACCACCCCCAGGCTGATCCGCTCGCGCAGGGCCCGGCAGAGGGCCAGCACCAGGGCCGTCTTCCCGCTGCCCACCGGCCCTCCCACGCCGACGGTGAAGGCGCGGGCCCGGAAGTCGCGGCGGCGGGGCGGCTCGCGCTCCTGGAAGTGTCCCGGGTGGTCGGCATGCTCATGCTCGTGGTCGCCTTCGTGGGCCATGGGAAGCTCCGATTCAGGACTGGAAGAGCCGGGAATAGAGCCGGTCGTGCGCGCCCTGTATTAGATCTGCCAGCGGGGCGGGCTGGGCCAGATCCTCGATGCCCAGCTCGCCGCAGGCGGCGAACACCTCGTCGAGCAGCGGCCCCAGGCCGGCGAGCAGCGCCTGCGCCTCGTGCGTGCCGAGAAGGCCCAACCGCACCGCGGCGGAGAGCACGTTCCGCGCCGTGCTCCAGAGGAAGAGCCGCTGCGCCTCGTCCAGCGGAATCTGCAGGGCCGCCAAGGCCACCCCCCAGAGGGGCGCCAGGTGGTGCTTGAGACCGGCCGCCCGCTCGTGCAGCGCCCCGATCCGTCGGGGAAACACCCGCGCCGCCGTGGAAATGAATGCCCGCCCCTGCGTCCGGCTGGCCCGGTTGGCCACGTGGTTGGCGAGAAAGGCGTCCGCCCGCGCGTCCAGGAGCGGAAGCGCCGCCGGGTCGAGGAACGCCGCGCGCAAAAGCGGCAGCGCGCTCCACCCCGCCTGCCAGACGGCGTCGCGGGCGAAGCGCCGCACCTCCTCCGCCCCCCGCACCTCGCCGGCCTGCGCCGCCGCTTCCAGGCCCGCGGAGTGAGCGAAGCCCCCGGTGGGGAAGGCCGAGTCGGCAAGCTGCAAGAGCGTCCACATCCCCGGTACCCTCTAGAAGAGCGAATACCGCTGCGAAAGCGGCAGCCGCGTGGCCGGCTCGCAGCGCAGGAGAACGCCGTCCGCCCGCACCTCGTAGCTCTCCGGATCGACTTCCAGCCGGGGCAGCGCGTCGTTCAGCTTCATGTCCCGCTTCCCCAGGCTCCGGCACCCGCGCACGGCGTGCAGCCGCTTGCGCAGCCCCAGCGGCGCCACCGTCCCTTCCGCCAGCGCGCGCCGGGAGACGAAGGCGAGGCTGATCGCCCCGGGAGCGTGGGCCCCGAACATGGGCCGCATGAGCAGGGGCTGGGGCGTGGGGATGGAGGCCCCCGCGTCGCCCATCTGTGCCCAGGCGATGAACCCGCCCTTGATCACCATCTCCGGCTTGATCCCGAAGAACCCGGGCTTCCAGAGCACCAGGTCCGCCAGCTTGCCCGTCTCCACCGATCCCACCGCGTCGGCGAACCCGTGGGAGATGGCCGGGTTGATGGTGTACTTCGCCACGTACCGGCGGATGCGCAGGTTGTCGTTCTCGCCCCCCTCCTCCTTCAGCCGCCCCCTCTGCTCCTTCATCTTGTGCGCCGTCTGCCAGGTGCGGGTGATCACCTCGCCCACCCGCCCCATCGCCTGGCTGTCGCTGGACATCATGCTGATGGCGCCCAGGTCGTGGAGGATGTCCTCCGCCGCGATGGTCTCCCCCCGGATGCGGCTCTCCGCGAAGGCCACGTCCTCGACGATCTCCCGGTCGAGGTGGTGGCAGACCATCAGCATGTCCAGGTGCTCGTCCAGCGTGTTCACCGTGAAGGGCCGGGTGGGGTTGGTGGAGGAGGGCAGCACCGACCCCTCCCCGCAGACGCGGAGGATGTCCGGCGCGTGCCCGCCCCCCGCGCCCTCCGAGTGGTAGGTGTGGATGGTGCGGCCCTTGAACGCCGCGATCGAATCGTCCACGAACCCCGACTCGTTCAGGGTGTCGGTGTGGATGGTGACCTGCACGTCCTCCCCTTCCGCCACGGAGAGGCAGCAGTCGATGGCGGCGGGCGTGGTCCCCCAGTCCTCGTGCAGCTTGAGACCGATGGCCCCCGCGCGGATCTGATCGAGCAGCCCTTCCGGCCGCGAGCTGTTGCCCTTGCCGGTGAACCCGACGTTCAACGGCAGCCCGTCCACCGCCTGCAGCATGCGCTCCAGGTTCCAGGCGCCCGGCGTGCAGGTGGTGGCGTTGGTCCCGGTGGCGGGCCCGGTCCCCCCGCCCACCCAGGAGGTGATCCCGCTGGCCAGGGCGTCCAGGGCCTGCTGTGGGCTGATGAAGTGGATGTGCGAGTCGATCCCGCCGGCGGTGAGGATCAGCCCTTCCCCGGCGATGACCTCGGTGGTGACGCCCACCACCAGCCCGGGCGTCACTCCGGCCATGGTGTCCGGGTTCCCCGCCTTGCCGATGCCGGCGATGCGGCCGTGCTTGATCCCCACGTCCGCCTTGTAGATGCCCGTCCAGTCGAGGATCAGGGCATTGGTGATCACGCAGTCCAGCGCCTCGGCGTCGCTGGCCCCCGCCTTCTGCCCCTGGCCGTCGCGCAGCACCTTGCCGCCGCCGAACTTGCACTCGTCGCCGTAGGAGGTGAGGTCCCGCTCCACCAGGGCGATCAGGGCGGTGTCGCCCAGCCGCACCCGGTCCCCGGCGGTGGGTCCGTAGAGGTCCGCGTAGTGCCGCCGCTCGATGCGCCGGCTCATGGCTTCTCCTCCGCGTGCCCGAACCCCCGCTCCCGCGCCGCCGCCACCATCCGGGCGCGGTTTTCCCCCGTCACCGCCCCTTCGCCCAGGGCATTTCCGCCCCGCACCACCTTCGCCCCGGCGAAGGCGACGAGCTGCACGGTGCGGCTCTCGCCCGGCTCGAAGCGCACGGCGGTGCCGGCGGGGATGTCGAGGCGCTTGCCGTACGCCCGCCCCCGATCGAACTCCAGCGCCCGGTTGGTCTCCGCGAACGGGTAGTGGCTGCCCACCTGGACGGGCCGGTCGCCCTTGTTGACCACCTTCAGGGAAACCGTCTCCCGGCCCGCGTTCAGCTCGATCTCGCCCTCGGCCGCCAGCACTTCCCCGGGCACCGGCTCCCCGGCGGAGGCGGAAGCGGCGGCGGGAAACTTCCCCGCATCGGGCAGGGGAAGGAAGCTGCCGTAGAGCGCCAGCTGGAGATCCCCCTGCTCCAGCGCCACCGGGTGGTGCACGGTCACCAGCTTGGTCCCGTCGGGGAAGGTGCCTTCCACCTGCACCTCCAGCATCAGCTCGGCCACCCCGGGCAGCACCTGCGCCTTCCCCAGCATCCGCCGCCCCAGGTCCATCAGCTCGGCCACGCTGCGGCCGTCGCGGATCAGCTCCAGGAGCTGGGTGGAGATCAAGGCCACCGCCTCCGGGTAGTTGAGGCGCAGCCCCCGGGCCAGCCGCTTCTGCGCCACCACTCCCGCCCCGTGCAGCAAGAGCTTGTCCACTTCCCGCGGCGACAGGTGCATGCCAGCGCTCCTTTCAGGCGCGTCGCGCCCAGGGATCGTCCCCCAGCAAGGCCTTGGCGCCCGCGAGCCGCGCCCGCAGGGCCCCGGACAGCTCCTCCACCGACGCGGCGGCGAGCCGGGCCACCAGCGCCTCGCCGTCCAGGGCGCTGGCCGACTCCAGGAGCCGCTCCCGCCGCCCCGGCGGCTCCGTCCGCAAGAAGGCCTCGCGCAGCGGGGCGAAGAGCGGACCGGCGAGGAGCACGGTGGCCAGGGCCTCGAAGCGGCCCAGCCGATCGCCCAGCGCCCCGTGCGCCGGATCGAGCAGCCAGCAGTCGTCGACCAGCGCCCGGCCCGAGCGCCGGACGGAGAGTCCCAGCGCGCAGCGCTGGAAGGCCCAGCGCTCTCCCCGGGCGCTTCGCCCGGCGGAGAGCACGTCCCAGAGCGCCACCGACCCGCTGCCGGAAAGATCGACCTCGGTGCGCTGCCGGTAGCGCGCCCCGGCGAAACAGGCGGTGGGCTCCGGCGCCAGCACCAGGGCGCCGCCGTCCGCCACGGAGCAGACGATCTCGCTCTCGCAGCCGTGCGGCGAGCGGTAGATCCGCGTCGGCCCCTGGGTGGAGAGGAACGCCCGCGCCCCCTCCTCCACGCGCACCCGCAGCCGCACCCGGTCGCCGTCCACGAATCCGCCCCCCAGGGTGCTGGTGTACGCCCAGGCCGAGTCGCCGTGGTTGCGCGGGGTGAGCAGCCGCAGCGGGCTCTCCGCGTAGGCATCCCGCACCACCGTGCGAGCGCCGGAGCGCGCGAAGGAGAGCCTTCCCTGGGCGAGTCGCAGCACGGGCCGCCTTCTACTACACGGAGAGGTGCTTGCGGACCTGCGCCGGGTCCAGTTCCTTCACCCGCCCCTGCATGACGATCTCGCCGCGCGAGAGCACCACGCAGTGCTCGGCCAGCTCCAGGGCGAAGTCCAGGTACTGCTCCACCAGCACCAGGGTCATCCGCTGCGCGAGCAGCTTGCGCAGGGCGCGCCCGATGTCCTGGATGGTGGAGGGCTGGATGCCCTCGGTGGGTTCGTCCAGCAGCAGCATGCGCGGCCGGGAGACCAGCGCCCGGGCGATGGCCAGCTGCTGCTGCTGCCCGCCGGAGAGATCGCCGCCCCGGCGGGCGGCCATGGTCCTGAGGATGGGGAAGAGCTCCTCCAGCTCCCGCCGCTCCGCCACCGGTCGGCCGGCGGCCGCCGATTCGCCCACGTCCAGGTTTTCCGCCACCGTCAG
>DATKAG010000146.1:0-8387 GCA_035498355.1 Myxococcales bacterium
GTCCTCCTCTACAAGGAGCTGGACGCGGACGACGAGGAGCTGACCCGGACGCGCAAGGTGCGCCGCTCCTTCGTGGAGGACCGCTACCAGGGGATCATCTCCGCCCTCTACGGCGACGAGGAGAAGATCGCGGTGGACACCACCATCCGCTACCAGGACGGGCGCACCGCCCGCATCCAGGCGAACCTCGCGGTGCGCGAGATGGGGCTCGCCTAGATGGAATTCTTCCTCCAGCTGGCCCTCAACGGCCTGGTGGTGGGGAGCATCTACTCCCTGGTGGCGCTGGGGTTCGTGATCATCTTCAAGTCGAGCGGCATCCTCAACTTCGCCCAGGGCGAGTTCCTCCTCCTCGGCGCCTACGTCTTCCTCGCCGTCACTTCCCAGGCCAACGTCCCCGTCCTCCCCGCGCTCGTGCTCACCTTCCTCTTCGCCACGCTCCTGGGTCTGGCCCTGGAGCGGGTGGTGCTGCGCCCGCTGATCGGCGAGCCGATCATCTCGGTGATCATGGTCACCCTCGGGCTCTCCGGCGTCCTGCGCGCCATCGTGCAGGGCATCTGGGGCACCGATACCCGGCCGGTGCAGGCAGTGTTCTCCCTCGAGCCCATCCAGATCGGCCCCTTGCCGGTGGCCCGCGGCTACCTCTACAGCGCCGCCGGGGTGGCGGTGCTCCTGGTCCTCCTCACCCTCTTCTTCAAGTACGCCCGCCCGGGCATCGCCATGCGCGCCACCGCCGACTCGCAGCAAGTGGCGCTCTCCATGGGCATCTCCGTGCGCCGCATCTTCGCCCTCTCCTGGAGCATCGCCGCGGTGGTCTCGGCCGCGGGCGGCATCCTCCTCGCCACCATGCGCGGCGGGGTGGACGGCTCTCTCGCCGTCCTCGGGCTCAAGGTGCTGCCGGTGGTGATCGTCGGGGGCCTGGACAGCGTGGGCGGAGCCATCCTCGGGGGCCTTTTGGTGGGCGTTCTGGAGAACCTGGCCGGCGGCTACCTCGACCCGCTCTTCGGGGGAGGGGTGAAGGAGGTGGCTCCCTTCGTCGCCCTGGTGCTGATCCTCATGGTCCGGCCCTACGGTCTCTTCGGCAAGGTGCGGATCGAGCGGGTGTGACCCATGCGCTGCGGCGAATTCCACACCACCTACGCCAGCGACATGGGCATCTTCGATACCCGGCGCGCGCGCTGGCTCTTGCTGGTCTTCATCGTCGCCCTCTTCGCCATCCCCTTCACCGCCACCTCCTACTGGCTGGACGTGACCAACCGGGCGGCCATCGCCGTCATCGCCGCCACCGGGCTGAACATCCTCACCGGCTTCACCGGCCAGATCTCCCTGGGCAACGCCGCCTTCCTGGCGGTGGGCGCCTACGCCACCGCGTACCTGGGCAACAAGGGAGTGCCCTTCCTCATCGCCTGCCCCGCCTCCGGCATCATCGCCGCCCTGGCCGGCATGGTGTTCGGCATCCCTTCCCTGCGGCTCAAGGGGCTGTACCTGGCCATGGCCACCCTGGCGGCGCACTTCATCGTCGAGTTCACCACCGTCCACTGGGAGGCGGTCACCGGCGGCGTCTCCGGCACCAGCGTCCCCTCCCCGCGCATCCTGGGCTACGAGTTCTCCGACGACCGCAGGCTCTTCTTCCTCATCGTCCCCGTCTGCGTCGCCACCCTCTACTTCGCCAGGAACCTCTTCCGCACCCGGGTGGGCAAGGCCTTCGTGGCCATCCGCGACCAGGACATCTCCGCCGAGGTGATGGGGGTGGAGGTCTTCCGCTACAAGCTGCTCTCTTTCGCCGTCAGCTCCTTCTACGTGGGGGTGGCCGGATCGCTCCTCGCCTACCAGGCGCGCATCATCTCGCCCGAGAACTTCCCTTTGGGCGTGGCCATCGACCACCTGGGGATGATCATCATCGGCGGCCTGGGGAGCGTCCTGGGATCGATCCTCGGCGCCCTCTTCCTCACGCTCCTGCCCGAGATCCTGCGCATCGTCACCAGCGCGCTCTCCGGCACCTTCCCCGACCTGATCCGCCTCTTCACCCCGCTGCGCATCGGGATGTTCGGGCTCACCATCGTGCTCTTCCTGGTCTTCGAGCCCGACGGGCTCGCCGACCTCTGGCGGCGCATCCGCAACTGGTTCCGGCTGTATCCGTTCTCGTATTGAAGGAGGCACACCACATGAAGCTGATGACATCGGCGCTGTTGGCCCTCTGCGTGGCCGGGTCCGCGCAGGCGCAGCAGGAGATCAAGGTCGGGGGGATCTTCGATCTCACCGGCATCACCTCCGACGTGGGCAAACCCTTCGCCCAGGGAGTGCGCGACGGGGTGATCTGGACCAACGAGAACGGGGGGATCAACGGGAAGAAGATCCACCTCTTCGACGTGGACTATGGCTACAAGATCCCCGAAGCCGTGGCCGCCTACAAGCGGATGGTGGGCGACGACAAGGTGATCATGATCAACGGCTGGGGCACCGGCGACACCGAGGGCCTCAAGGCCCAGGTGAACGCGGACAAGGTGCCGTACATCTCTGCCTCCTTCTCCGGCCACCTCACCGACCCCTCCAAGACGCCCTACAACTTCTTCGTCGCCCCCAGCTACTCCGACCAGCTCCGCGCCTGGCTGCACTGGGTGAAGGACGACTGGAAGGACAAGTCGCGCAACCCCAAGGTGGCCTTCTTCTACGGCGACAACGCCTACGGCAAGGCGCCCATCGAGGCCGGGCGCCGCTACTGCAAGGACATCGGCGTCGACCTGGTGGACGAGGAGATCGTCCCCGGCGCCTTCCAGGACGCCACCAGCCAGCTCTTGAACATGAAGCAGAAGGGCGCCGACTACGGGTACATCAACGTCACCACCACCGGCGTCTCCATCATCCTCCGCGACGCCAAGAAGCTGGGACTCAACACCAAGTTCGGGTCCAACCCCTACGGGTTCAGCGAGGCGCTTCCCCAGGTGGCCAAGGAGGCCGCCGAGGGCGTCACCGGCGTCGTCCCTCACGTCCCCTTCGGGGAGAACGTTCCGGGGATGAAGCGGCTGATCGACTTCCACAAGAAGCACCACCCGGACGACACGCACGACGCGATGTACGTGCGCGGCTGGTGCTACGTGCTGGTGTGGAGCGAGGCGCTCAGGCGGGCCGACAAGGCCGGGCAGCTTTCCGGCGACGGGGTGAAGGCGGCGCTGGAGACCTTCAGGGACTTCGACATGGGCGGGCTCACCAATCCCATCACCTACACCTCCACCGATCACCGGCCGGAAACGAAGACCGCCATCTACCAGATCAAGGGCGGCAAGCTGGTGAAGGTGGCCGAGTACGACATGCCGCGCAAGCCGGAGTGGCTGGGACTCTGACGTGCTCCGGCTGAACAACGTCGAGGTGGTCTACGACGACGTCATCCTGGTGCTGAAGGGCCTCTCGCTGGAGGTGCCCAAGGGGCAGATCGTCGCCCTCCTGGGCTCCAACGGCGCGGGCAAGAGCACCACCCTCAAGGCCATCTCCGGGCTCCTGCGCGCGGAGGAGGGAGAGGTGACGGACGGCGCCATCGAGCTGGAAGGGGAGCGCATCGACGAGCTGGGGCCGGAGCAGATCGTCCGCCGGGGGATCTTCCAGGTGATGGAAGGCCGCCGGGTGTTCGAGGACCTGACCGTGGACGAGAACCTCACCATGGGCGGGTACACCCGCAAGGACTACGCGGCCCTGCGCCGGGACCGCGATCTCTGCTTCGACTACTTCCCCCGCCTGAAGGAGCGCCGCCGGCAGATCGCCGGCTACCTCTCCGGCGGCGAGCAGCAGATGCTGGCCATCAGCCGGGCGCTGATGGCCCGCCCCCAGCTCATCCTCCTCGACGAGCCTTCGCTGGGGCTGGCGCCTCTGTTGGTGCAGGAGATCTTCCGCATCATCCAGAAGATCAACCAGGAGGAGAAGACCACCATGCTCCTGGTGGAGCAGAACGCCAACGTGGCCCTCTCCATCGCCCGGTTCGGCTACATCATGGAGAGCGGGCGCATCGTGCTGGAAGGGGAGACGGAGAAGCTGAAGAGCAACGAGGACGTGCGCGAGTTCTACCTGGGCGGCGGGGAAGGGAAGAAGAGCTACAAGGCGGTGAAGTCGTACCGCCGGCGGAAGAGGTGGCTGTCGTGAGGGCCGGGCGCATCCTCGATCCCGCCCTGGAGCAGGAGACGGCTGCGGAGCGGGAGCGGCGTCTCTCCCGGCGCCTTCTGGAAGCGGTGGCGCACGCCCGGGCGGGGTCCGCATACTTCCGCCGCCGGCTGCCGGAGAAGGTGGAGCGGCTGGAGCAGATCCCCATCCTCAAGAAAGACGACGTGCCGTCGCTGCAGGCCGCCGAGCCGCCCTTCGGCGGCCTGATCGCGGTGGACGCGGCGCGGCTGGCGCGCATCTTCGCTTCCCCGGGGCCCATCTTCGATCCCCAGGGGGACGTGGAGGACTTCTGGCGCTTCCGCCTGGCCCTGGCCGCCGCCGGCTTCCGCGAAGGCGACGTGGTGCTGAACTCCGCCTCCTACCACCTCACCCCGCTGGGCTTCATGCTCGACTCGGCGGCGCGCAGCCTGAAGTGCGTGGTGATCCCGGCGGGGACCGGACAGACCGACCTGCAGGCGGGCATCGCTGCCTCCTTGCGCGCGACGGCCTACCTGGGAACGCCCAGCTTCCTCTACGCGCTGCTCAAGCGCGGGCGGGAGCTGGGGAGGCCGCTCTCCATCGAGGTGGCCTTCGTCACCGCGGAGATGCTGCCCGACTCGCTGCGGGCTGATCTGGAGAACGATTTCAAGGTCCGCGTCCTGCAAGGCTACGGCACCGCGGACCTGGGACTTCTCGCCTACGAGTGCGCGGAGAAGGGCGGGATGCACCTGCACCCGGAGTGCATCCTGGAGGTGCTGGACCTGGAATCGGGCGCTCCGGCCGCGCCCGGGCAGCCGGGCCAGCTGGTGGCCACCATCTTCGACGAGACCTACCCGCTCTTGCGCTTCGCCACCGGCGACATCGGCACGCTGGCGCCGCCCGCGCGGTGCCCCTGCGGCCGGACGGCGCCCAAGCTGGCAGGGCTGCTGGGCCGCGTGGGCGATGCGGTGAAGGTGAAGGGGATGTTCATCCGCGGGGCGGAGATCGAAAAGGCGCTGAAAGCCTTCCCCGGCATCGCCCGCTTCCAGGCGGTGATCACCCGCGACCACCACCAGGACCACCTGGAGTACGTGCTCGAGCTTTCCCCGGGGGCGGCGGTGGACGTGTCGCTGGTGGCCGACGCCCTGCGCGACGCGGTGAAGGTGCGGGGAGAAGTGCGCGCCGGGTCGCTGCCGGAGGGCGCAAAGCGGATCGACGACCGGCGCGTCTGGAAATGAGATGACCCGCTTCGCGCTGGACGATTCCGGCGCCGGCCCGCCGGTGCTGCTGTTGCACGGGTTCCCCGCCACCCGCGGGCTTTGGAAGGACGTCGCACCACGGCTGGTGGCGGGCGGCTTCCGCGCCATCGCGCCCGATCTGATCGGCTATGGCGCCTCGCCGGACGACCCGGACGTGGGGATGGAGCGGCAGGCGGGGTGGCTGCTCGAGCTTCTGGACGAGCTGGAGATCGATCGTGCGGCGGTGGTGGCGCACGACGTGGGAACGGCGGCGGCGCAGATCCTGGCGGTGCGGGCGCCGGAGCGGGTGCGCCTTCTGGTCCTGATGGACGGCGTCTTCGAGACCGAGTGGGCGATGGGGGCGGTGGAGAGCATCCGCGAGTGGGACCCCTCACAGGCGGCGCGGCTGCGCCCTGTGCTGGCCCGCAGGCTGCGGTCGATCCGCGATCTGCTCGGCGCCTACGCGGACGAGGGAGGCGGCCGGCGGCTGATCCATGCCGCACGCTGCCTGGACCCGGTGCAGACGAAAGGCATGACGGCCCGCCTGCGGCAATCCGGCGTGCCGGTCCACCTGATCTGGGGCGCCGAGGACGATTTTCTTTCCGCGGAGGCGGTGGGCCGGCCGCTGGCGGACGTGCTCGGGGTGGAGCTGAAGGTGCTCCCCGGCGGCCACTTCCTGCCGCTCGACAACCCGGATGGGGTGGCGCACGTTCTACTGCAGACGTTGGAGGCCTTATGAGAAGGCGTGACAGGCATCCCCCGCTCGCCGCGCGCGCTTTCGCGGCTTCCCTCGCCCTGATCCTCGACGGCAGGTGGAAGCCGCCGGTGATCCAGGCGGCGTAGTCCTCTCCTTGAGGGAAGCCTACTTCCGCTGGGCGTGGCCCCGGCCTCCCCGGCGCCGGCGCCCGCCGCGGCCCCGCCGGCGGTGTGTACCCTTGCCCTCGTGCTCCTCCTGGCCGTGCACCAGGGAGAGGTCCTGCCCGGCGAAGGTCTGCTGCCACTTCGCCAGTTGCTCGTGGCCCTCCCCCGTGGCGGCCACCGTCAGCTCGAACACCGCCAGCGCCTCGGGGAAGTAGCTCTGGCGCACGAACGCCTGGGGCGAGGAGCGCCGCCTGCGCCGCTCGCCGGAGAGGATGGGCTGGGCGAGGAGGATCATCCGCGCCCGCTCGGCGATGCGCCGGGGGAGACGGGCCGTGCGCACCATCTCCGAGAGCACCACCTCCGGGGCCACCACTTCCTGGGGCAGGCTCCAGGGCTGGACGTCGCGGTTGGAGTTGGCGTTGCCCAGGAGGCGCTCGTCGTGCAGGTCGGCGGCCTCGCGCAGCGCGCCCTCGGGGAGCGGGGCCTGGGCGGGATCCTCCGCCTCGGCCGGCTCCTTCGCCTCCTCCTTCGCCTCTTCCTCGGCCGCCGCCTCCAGCGCGCTCAGCTCCCGCTCCAGCTCCTCGTCGATCTCCGGCGCGGGAGGCGGCTGGGCCTGCGAGGCCTTGGGGATGGGCCCCTTGCGCGACGCGTCCCGCGGCAAGGGGGCCAGGAGCGTGGCGAGCAGCACGGCGTCCGAGGGGATCTCCCCGACCCGCACGTGCGCGTCCAGAGCGTCGAGGGCGCGCAGGTGCCGCTCCGCTCCCGCCGCTCCCCGCCGATCCAGGTTGGCGGCCACCGGGGGGAGGAGGATGCGCAGCACCCGCACCTCCCGCAGGAGCTCGAAGCAGCGCCGCGAGGCGCCCGAGCGCAGCAGCTTGAGCACCTCCTCCAGCACCCGGGGAGGGGCGCAGCGGGTGATCTCCGGGGCGTGGGACTTCATGGCCGCGGCCGTCTCCGCCTCCAGGTTGAAGGCGCACTTGGCGGCGAAGCGGATGGCGCGGAGGATGCGCACCGGGTCTTCGCGCATGCGCACGTCGGGGTTGCCGATGGTGCGGATGAGCCGCGCCCGCAGGTCCTCCTTGCCGCCGACGTAGTCGATCACCCGGCCTTCATCCACGTCGTAGAAGAGCCCGTTGATGGTGAAGTCGCGGCGGCGGGCGTCCTCCTCGGCGCTGCCGAAGACGTTGTCGTGGCGGATGAGCAGGTCCTGGGGCAGGTCCTGCAGCTCGTCCAGCGGGTTGGCGCGGAAGGTGGAGACCTCGACGATCTTCCCTCCCCGGAAGAAGACGTGCGCCAGGCGGAAACGCCGCCCGATCAGCCGGCAGTTGCGGAAGGTCTCCTTCACCTGCTGCGGGTGGGCGCTGGTGGCCACGTCGAAGTCCTTGGGCCGGATGTCGAGGAGCAGGTCGCGCACGCAGCCGCCCACCAGGTAGGCCTGGTGGCCGGCCCGGCGCAGGCGGCGAACCACCTTGTTCACCGCGTCGTGGTCGAGGTTTGCCTCGGGGATTTCAGGCGGCGCCTTCGCGCCCCGTTCCACGCTGTGCGCGTCCGTCGACAATCGCTGCGTTACGTAGTCTGAAGCGGGCAGCGCGTCAATCGACCAGGCGAGGCCCCGTCCGCCCGCAGTCGCGCCTACCCCGGGGGCCAGCCCATCTGCCGCCCCCCGAAGACGTGCAGGTGGACGTGGAAGACCAGCTGGTTGGCGTCCCGGCCGGTGTTGAGCACCGCCCGCCACCCCGTCTTGTCCAGGCCGTGCTCCTTGGCCACCTGGGCGGCGAGCGCGAACACCGGCCCCATCACGGTGCCGTCGCCCACCTGGTCCAGGGAGTGCACGTGCCGCTTGGGAACCACCAGGACGTGCACCGGCATCACCGGCTGGATGTCGGGAAAGGCGACGGCGCCCTCGTTCTCGCCCAGCTTCTTCGCGGGGATCTGCCCGGCGACGATCTTGCAGAAGATGCAATCTCCCATGGTCGACCTCTAGAAGAGTTTCTTCGAATCCAGCAGCAGCGTCACCGGGCCCTCATTGACGATGCGCACCTGCATGGTGGCCCGGAACACGCCCTCCCCTACCTGCGCGCCGCGCGCGCGCACCTGCTCGCAGAACTTCGCGTAGAGCGGCTGGGCGGTCTCCGGGCGCGCCGCGTCGACGAAGCCTGGGCGGGCGCCTTTGCGGGCGTCACC
>DATKAG010000147.1:0-5718 GCA_035498355.1 Myxococcales bacterium
GACGTAGATGACGTCGGCCAGGTAGACGGCCTCGCTCACGTCGTGGGTGACGAAGAGCACGGTGTTGTCGCTGCGCCGGAGCATGTCCAGCACCAGGCCCTGCATCCCCCAGCGGGTGTTGGGATCCAGGGCGCCGAAGGGCTCGTCCATCAGGAGCACCTTGGGGTTGTTGAGCAGGGTGCGGGCGATGGCCACCCGCTGTTTCATCCCCCCCGAGAGCGCCTTGGGATAGGCTTCGGCATAGTCCGAAAGCCCCACCGCCTTGAGCATCTCCATGGCTTTCGCGCGCCGTTCCGGGACGGCCATGCCGGAAAGCCGCAAACCGTACTCGACGTTCTCCCGCACCGTCAGCCAGCCGAAGGAGGTGTAGGCCTGGAACACCATCCCCCGGTCCTTTCCCGGCGGTCCGACCGGCGCGCCCATCAGCTCGATGCGGCCCTCGTCGACGGGCAAGAGGCCGGCGATGGCCTTGAGGATGGTGGACTTCCCGCAGCCGCTGGGGCCGAGGAACACCACCAGCTCCCCCGCGCCGGGCTTGTCCTCCACGCTGAAGCTCATCTCCCGCACCGCCTCCACCGGCTTGCGCGTGCGGGGATCGGGATAGCGGACGGTGACGCGATCGAAGAGCAGGCGGGTGGCGGTCACGGCTGCGTCTCCCGCCAGCGGAAGAGCAGCCGGTTCGCCCCGGCGATGCAGGAATCCGTCACCAGCCCGATCACCCCCACCACCGCGATGCCGGCCAGCGACCACTCCGGCTTGCTGTGCTGCTGCGCCAGGTTGAGCAGGTACCCGATCCCCTGCTGCGGGTTCACGAACTCCGCCAGGATCACGTAGGTCCAGGCGATGGCGTTCATCACCCGGAAGCTGTCGAAGATCTGGGGGAGCGCGGCGGGCACCAGGACGGTGAGCACCACCTGCGCGCGCGAGGCGCCCAGGGTGAAGGCCGTGGAGACCAGCTCCTCGGGGACGGCGCGGATGGCGTCGACCACCACCGGGAGCAGGTAGACGAACGTGCCGAGGAAGAGGAAGGCGATCTTCTGCTTCTCGTAGATGCCGAACCAGAGGATGAGCAGGGGGATGAAGGCGGTGATGGGCATGTAGCGCAGCGGCGCCACGATGGGATCGAACGCCCGGTTGAAGGCGTCGAAGCTCCCCATCAGCACCCCCAGGGGAAAAGCCACCGCCACCGAGAGGACGAAGGCGGCCAGGATGCGCAGCGTGCTCACCCCCACCGCCTTGAGCAGCCCCTGGTCGACGATCAGCTGCACCAGGCCGTCGAGGACGTCGGTGGGAGAGGGAAGGAAGAAGCGGCTCACGTGGCCGCCGTAGCTCGCCGCCGACCAGACCGCGAGCACCACGAGGAGCGGGACCAGGGAGAGCGGCAGCCGCCAAGCCTCCGGCACCGGCGAGCGGATCCCGAGGATCTCGCGCCGCGGGGGCGAACCGCCCCGCCGGGCCGGCTCGGGTGCCGACGCGGTGGCCTGGTCGGGCTTCATCTCTACTGGTTGAGGAGGACGCGGATCTCCGTCCGCCGGTTGGCGGCCTGGCCCTCCAGGGTCTCGTTGGAGGCGATGGGCCGGGCCGCGCCGAAGCCGTAGGTCTTGAAGCGCTCGGGCTTCACCTGGAAGTGCGAGACCAGGTAGTCGCGCACCGCCGCGGCCCGGCGCTCGGAGAGGGAGAGGTTGGACCGCGCCGAGCCCACCGCGTCGGTGTGCCCCTCCACCTGCAGGGTGGTGTTCCCGAAGGAGGTGAGGGTCTCTCCCAGCGAGTCGAGGACGTACTCCGAGCCTGGCAGCAGGCGATCGGAGTTCTGGGCGAAGTGGATCATCAGGATCTTGTTGATCACCCCTTTGGAAGCGGGGGCCTTGTGCTCGCCGGGCCTGGCGGTGCCGGGGAAGACCTCGCTCACCGTCTGGCCCTTGTACTTGCCGGCCAGCGCGCCCACGAACTTCGGCTCCAGCCGGTCGCGGGCGTCGGCTACCTTGGTGATGGCGCCGTGCGAGCGCCAGATGGTGCTCGCCGCGTCGAACAGGTTCTGGTAGTGCGAAGCCGTCCCCTGCGGGCTGGTGAGCCCGAAGAACCAGGCGTTGTCCGGCCAGCCGGTGAGCTTGAGGCCGGAGAGCATCCCGTCCACGTCGTCCGCCGTCAGCTTCAGGGCCTTGGCCACCACCGCGGTGGTGGCGGCCCGGTTCTTCTGCATCTCGTCGATGGCCTCGAACCAGCCGGCCACGAACGCGGCCAGCGTCTCCGGGGCGCCGTCGATCGCCTGCTGCCGCGCCACCAGCACATCGGCGATGATGTGCGTGGCGGCCGCGGTGCTGATGAGGATGTGGGCGTCGTTGGGCCGGGCGTTGACGGCCAGGGTGAGGTCGGGCTCCCAGGTGACGGCGGCGTCGACGTTGCCGCTCTTGAAGGCCGCAGCGGCCAGCGGGGCCTCGGCGGTGAACACCAGATTCTTCTCCAGGGCCTGCTTGTCCTCGCGGGAGAGGCCGGACTGGGCCAGAAGGTAGAGCAGCAGCCAGTGCGAGGGCGTGAACTGGGTGGTGGCGATCTTCCTGCCCTTGAGGTCCTCCACCGACTCGATGCTCTTCAGGGAGACGATCCCGTCGCCCCCCCGCGACCAGTCTTCCTGGATGACGGCGCGGGCGGCGATCCCCTTCTCCTGCAGCACCCCCGCCTCGCGCGCCCAGGAGTCGACAGTGTCCCACATCACGTCCACCTGCCCGGAGATGAGCGCGGTCAGCTTCGCCGAGGGATCCTCGATGAGCTTGAAGCTCACCGGCACGCCCTTCTTCGCGTAGATGGAGGCTGCGGCCTGCTCCAGGCCGCCGTTCGCCACCAGGCCCGGCGCGTGCCCGGCCCAGGTGTTGATGGCCACGACCAGCGGCCGGTTGAGCTTGCCGCTCCCGGCGCTGGTGGCGGCGACGGCGCTGGTGTCTTGCCCGGTGTCCAGCGGCTGGGCCAGCTTCCCGAAGATGCCCCGATCTCCCTCGGCGGCGGGCGCGGCGGTGGAGCTTTCCGGGCGCGGGCCCTCCGCCGCCCGCTGCGCGCCGTACCGCTTCCAGGCGACGTACCCGACCACTCCGACGATGACGATGAAGATGAAGAACTTGGCAAACGGCGTCAGTCTCATTTGCTCTCCGCGGGCGGGGGCAGGAAGCCCGCCACCCGGCCGACAGCGTCACCCTGCGCCTTGCAGGCCTGCTCCACCGAGGCGCGGGCCCGGGCGCGCTCCTCGACCGAGCGCTCGAGCCTGGCCGCGTCCGCGCGCAGCGCCTCGATGCGGGCCCGTGCCTCGCCGTCCCGCTTCTCCGTGTCCTGCCGGAAGACGGTGACGTAGGCGGCGAGCGCGCGCTGCTGGCGCTGCAGCGTCTGCCGGATCCGCCCGGGGTCCACGCCGAACGTCTTCAGCGTCCCCTCCAGGATCTGCTTCTGCGTCTCCAGGGGCAGGTTGGCGGGCAGCGTGCGCAAGAGCTTCTCCGCCCTCTCCACCTGCTCCAGATCCTCCTCGGAGAGCCCGGCGGCCCGGTAGATGCCGGGGAAGTCCAGCCTGGCGTCCGGGGCCGGAGCGGCCGGGGCTTGCGGCGGCGGAGGCGGCTGCAGGTTGGCCTCCTGCGCGATCTTCGTCACCTGTTCCGCGGCGGTCCCGGGAGCCGCCTCCTCGTCTTCCTCGAGGAACAAGCGCTTGATCTTCGTGCCGAGCCCCTTCTGCTCCTCCGACATGCACGTGCGCTCTAGCAGGGAAGGATCCCTCGCGTCAAAAACCCCGACGGCGGCGCCAGAGCGCTGCGCCGGCCGCGATCAGCACCACCACCCCGAGGACAGCGGCGAGGAGCATCAGCTTGCGGGCGAAGCCGGTGGTGGCCTGCGCGGCGTGCCCTGGGGCGACGCTGGGGGTGCGCACGATTCCCCCGCTGGTCCAGTCGAAGACCCAGGCCAGCCCGGCGGAGAGGGGGAGCCCGAGCAGGGAGAGGATCACCACCCAGGTCATCCACTGCTGGGGCAGGGAGAGCCGGGTGGCGATGATGTCCAGGCCCTGGAGCGCGCCGAACACGAAGATGGTGTAGGCCACCACCACCCGCACCACCCGCCTCCGCCACAGCTCGTCGACGAAGTGCTGCAGCCCGGAAGGGGTCCCGGCCGGCGCAACGGGCGCGGGCGGGTGCACCGGCTTGGGAAGAACCTGGCCTCCCGGCGGCGAGGTGGGATGGGAGATCGCTCCCGGCAAGTGCTCCAGCGCCACCGCCCCGCCGGAAGCGAGCATCAGAGCGGCCCGCAGCGCCTGCTCCAGCTCGCGCACGTTCAGCGGCCAGGAATGGAGCAGCAAAGCCCGCGCCGCCTCGATGGTGAGCATCACCCTCCCGGCTTCGCTCCCCGCCTGCCGCCGGATCAGCTCGCGGATGAGCAGGCCCAGGTCCTCCCGCCGCTCGCGCAAGGGCGGAAGCACCAAGCGGTGCCCGGCCAGCCGCCCCAAGAGGTCCACGCGGAAACGCTCGGGAGGAAGCGCGCGCAGATCGCGGTCGGTGGCGGCGATCACCCGCACGTCCACCTGCACCGGCCGCACCGCGCCGATGGGAAAGAGCTCCCCCGCCTCCAGCACGCGCAGGAGCAGCGGCTGCGAGGCCAGGGGAAGGTCGCCGATCTGATCGAGGAACAGGGTGCCGCCTTGCGCGCTCTCGATGATCCCCGGCTTGGCCTCCGCCGACCCGGGGAAAGCGCCCTTCGCGTAGCCGAACAGCTCGGCCTGGGCCATCGAGGGAGCGAACGCCGCGCAGTTCACTGCCAAGAACGGGCCGCCGCGCTGCGAGAGCGCGTGGATGGCGGAGGCCACCACCTCCTTGCCCGTCCCCGTCTCGCCCTGGATGAGCACGTGGATGCGCGAGCGCGCCATCGTCCTCACGTTGGCGAACTGCGCCGCCAGCGCGGGCGAGAGCGTGGCCAGGCCGGACGCCGCGGGCGCCGCCTCGTCGGAGCTGAAGACAGCCGGGTCGCCGGGGACGACGGGGAGGTTCTCCCGGTAGAGCAGGAGCGTGTGGCCCAGCTCGATCAGGTCGCCGTCGGCCAAGGCGTGCCGCTGGACCCGCGCGCCGCCCACGAACGACCCGTTCTTCGAGCCCGCGTCCTCCAGCACCCAGACGGCGTAGACCTTGCGCAAGGTGGCGTGCGTGCCCGACATCCACGCGTCGGACACCGTCAAGGTCAAACGCCGCCCCTCGGCGGTGGCGGACGCCGGCCGGGCGCTCCCGCCGCCCCGCTTCACCACGATCTCGTCGAGGCCGTGGAGCGAGATCCGCAGCGAGGGGTCGCCGGGCCGATCGCAGACCAGGACGAGGAAGAGGTGAGAGGCGCCGCGCGGGGCCTTGTCGGGGAGGTGGTCGTGGGTCCTTGTGTCGGAGGCCACGGCGCAGGCTACTCCGCAACCGGCTCTGCCAGGCAATCCATCAGCGATCCCCCGCACGCAACGGCAGGGCCAGCGACCGCCGCGCGAGGAAGCGGTCGATGCCCGCCCGCCCCTCCTCGGACGTCACCAGCCTGCCGAACTCGCGCGCCTCAACCTCCAGGCCCTTGGCCAGGCCGAGCGTCAGCCCCAGGCGCATCACCTCCACCGCGCTGCGGGCGGGGCCGCTGCGGGGAATGCGCTCGTGATGCCCCAGAAGGCGCCGGATCTCCCCCTCGCTCTCCAGATCCGGCCATTCCATCGTCGACTCGTCGGCCAGC
>DATKAG010000148.1:0-6484 GCA_035498355.1 Myxococcales bacterium
CTCCAGGAGAAGGGCATGACGGAGGTCACCACCCTGCCTCCGCCCAAGGGCGTCGACCTGCAGGAGGAGGAGTACGTCGCCCGGCCGCTGCTGGTGGTGAAGACCACCCGCTTCGGCGACGACCGCGACCGGCCGCTCTACAAGACCAGCGGGGAGCCCACCTACTTCGCGGGCGACGTCGCCTATCACTTCGACAAGATCTCCCGCGGCTACCGCCGGCTGATCAACGTCTGGGGCGCCGACCACGGCGGCTACGTCCCGCGCATGAAGGCGGTGGTGAGCGCGCTGGGCGGGGAGCTGGAGGTGATCCTCTTCCAGCTCGTCAATCTGGTGAAGGACGGCCAGCCCTACCGGATGAGCAAGCGGGCGGCGAACTTCGTCACCCTGCGCGAGCTGCTGGAGGCCGCCGGCGCCGACGCCACCCGGGTGTTCTTCCTCCTCCGTCGCGGCGACATGGCGCTGGATTTCGACGTCGGGCTGGCGCAGAAGCGGGACAACGCCAACCCGGTGTTCTACGTGCAGTACGGCCACGCCCGCTGCGCCGCCATCCTCCGCAAGGCGCGCGAGGAGAAGGGCCTCTCCCCCGCCTTCGATCCTGCGGCTCTCTCCGCGCTCGAGCTGCCGGAGGAGATCGACCTGGTCAAGCGGCTCCTCGATCTGCCCGAGCTGATCGCGCACGCCGCCGCCGCCCTGGAGCCGCACAAGGTCGTCTTCTACCTCCAGGAGACCATCTCCCAGTTCCACGGCTACTACACGAAGTACAAGAAGACGGAGCGGGTGATCTCCGACGACGCGCGCAAGACCTCCGCGCGACTCCTGCTGGTCTGGGCGGTGAAGCAGGTCCTGGCCAACGCCCTCTCGGTGCTGGGAGTCTCGGCGCCGGAGCGGATGGACGCGCCGCCGGAAGAAGAGTAGCGGGCACCCGCCCTCTCTGGTACATCCCGCGGGGATGCGGGACGCGGAGCGGCTGCGCGATCGGCGGCAATTCTCCTTCGATGACCGGCAGCTGCTGGCGCTGGCCCTGAGCGCGCTCCTGCTCGTCTCCGGCGTCTTCTCCCTCGGCCTGCTCATCGGGCGGCGCAGCGCGGCTCGTGCCCCCGAGGCCGGCAGCGGGGCCAGCCAGCTGGCGGCGCTCGACGCCCAGGCAAGAAGGCCGCAGGCAGCGCCGGCTCCCGGGCCCGCCAAACCGCCGCCGCCGGCCGCTCCTTTGGCCGCGCCGTCGGAAGTTCCTCCGCCGGTGCGCAGCGCCACCGTGATTCCCCCGCCCCCGCCTCCGGCGGCGGTCGCGACTCCTCCGGCCTCCGCGCCGCCCGCCCTGGCTCCGCCCCCGCGCGAGTTGGGCGCCTTCACCGTCCAGGTGGGCGCCTCGCAGGATCGCGGCGAGGCCGCCCGCCTGCAGGGCAGGGTCCGCACCGCGGGCCTCAAGCCCTACGTGGTGGAGGCCAGGCTTCTGGGAAAGGGGACCTGGTACCGGGTGCGCGTGGGCGCCTTCCCCGACCGCGAGTCGGCCACCCGCTTCCGCAAGGACGTGGAGCGCGAGCTGCGCCTGGCCGCCGTGGTCATGCCCGCCCGCTGATCCCATGCCAAGCTTCAAGCCCGAGCGCGTCGACAAACCCTGGGGATACGAGCTGATCTGGGCCCGCACCCCCAGGTACGTGGGCAAGGTGCTGCACATCGACAAGGGCCAGGCCCTCAGCCTGCAGTACCACCAGAGGAAGGACGAAACCGTGCACGTGCTCAGCGGCGAGATGCTCTTCCAGACCGGGGGCGAGGACGAGCCGCTGCGGGAGACGCTATTGGGGCCCGGCCAGTCGTTCCACATCACCCCGCTTCTGCGCCACCGGATGATCGCCCGGACCGACTGCGACATCCTGGAGGCTTCCACGCCCGAGCTGGACGACGTGGTCCGGCTGGAAGATCGGTACGGAAGGGTGAAGTAGATGCGCTCCATCGTGCTGGGCGGCGCCGGCTTCATCGGCAGCCACCTGGTCGATCGCCTGCTTCTGCGGGGAGACGAGGTGGTGGCGGTCGACAACTTCATCACCGGCAAGCGCGACAACGCCGAGCGGAACCGGGGGAACCCGCGCTACAGCTTCCTCGAGCACGACATCTGCCGGCCCATCCCCCTGGGCGGGCGCGCCGGGACGGTCTTCAACCTCGCCTCCCCCGCCTCTCCCATCGACTACGCCCGGCTGCCCCTGGAGACGCTGGAGGTGGGCTCGAGCGGGACCCGGAACGCGCTGGACCTGGCCCGGGCCGCAGGCGCCGTCCTCTTCCACGCCAGCACCTCGGAGGTGTACGGCGACCCGCTGGAGCACCCGCAGCGCGAGGAGTACTTCGGCAACGTCAACACCGTGGGCCCCCGCGCCTGCTACGACGAGGCGAAGCGTTTCTCCGAGGCGCTGATCAGCACCTACGGGCGGGTCCACGGCCTGCCCTACCGGCTGGCGCGCATCTTCAACACCTACGGGCCGCGCATGCGCTCCGACGACGGCCGGGTGGTGCCCGCCTTCGTCACCCAGGCGCTGCGGGGCGAGGACTTCACCGTCTTCGGGGACGGCACGCAGACGCGCAGCTTCTGCTACGTCTCCGACCTGGTGGACGGCTTCCTCGCCCTGCTGGAAAAGGGCGACACGCGCCCGGTGAACCTGGGGAACCCGCTGGAGATGACGCTGATCGAGTTCGCGGAGATCACCCGCAAGGTGGTGGGGCGGGGCGGGCGCGTGGTCTCGGTGCGCCCCCTCCCGGAGAACGACCCCAGGCAGCGCCAGCCGGACATCTCCCGGGCGCGGACGCTGCTCGGCTGGGAGCCCAGGGTCCCGCTGGAAGAGGGCCTGAAGCCCACCATCGAGTATTTCCGCCGCGATCTCGGGCTCTAAGAGACCCTGCCTGGCTGCGGGGGTCGCCATTGTGCGGCCCGCCGTCGCGTGCTATCCCCCGCGCTCCAAGAAAGGGACGATGCCCGAGCAGAATCAGCACCTGCGCAACTTCTCCATCATCGCGCACATCGACCACGGCAAGTCCACGCTCTCGGACCGCCTGCTGGAGAAGACCGGGACGGTGAGCGCGCGCGAGGCGCACGACCAGTTCCTCGACAACATGGACCTGGAGCGGGAGCGGGGCATCACCATCAAGGCCCGGTCGGTGCGCATGAACTGGCGCTCGCTGCGCGACGGCAAGGACTACGTGCTCAACCTCATCGACACCCCGGGCCACGTGGACTTCGCCTACGAAGTCTCCCGCTCCCTCTCCGCCTGCGAGGGGGCGGTGCTGGTGGTCGATGCCAGCCAGGGGGTGGAGGCGCAGACGCTGGCCAACGTCTACCTGGCGCTGGAGCACGACCTGGCGGTGGTGCCGGTGATCAACAAGATCGACCTCCCCAGCGCCGACGTTCCGGGGACGCGGCGGGAGATCGAGGAGGTGATCGGGCTCGACGCCAGCAAGGCGGTTGCCACCAGCGCCAAGGAGGGCATCGGGATCGAGGAGCTGCTGGAGGAGATCGTCCACACCGTGCCTCCGCCTTCGGGCGATCCCGCGGCCCCGCTCAAGGCGCTGATCTTCGACAGCTGGTACGACTCCTACCGGGGGGTGATCGTGCTGGTGCGCATCGTGGAGGGTACGGTGCGGCCGCGGCAGAAGATCCTCTTCATGTCCAACCGCCGCGAGTACGAGGTGGGCGAGGTGGGCGTCTTCGCCCCCAAGGCGCAGGCGAAGCCCGAGCTGATCGCCGGCGAGGTGGGGTTCGTGGTGGCCAACGTGAAGGTGATCCAGGACGCCAAGGTGGGGGACACCCTCACGGACGCCCTGAAGCCCACCGACCGCCCGCTGCCCGGGTTCAAGGAGATCAAGCCGATGGTGTTCTCGGGGATTTTCCCCGTAGATTCAAAGGACTATGAGAACACCCGGGACGCGCTGGAGAAGCTGCGCCTGAACGACTCCGCCTTCACCTACGAGCCGGAGACCTCCCAGGCGCTGGGCTTCGGCTTCCGCTGCGGCTACCTGGGCCTTCTGCACATGGAGATCGTGCAGGAGAGGCTGGAGCGCGAGTACAACCTCGACTTGATTACCACCGCGCCCTCCGTGGTCTACAAGGTGGTGAAGAAGGACGGCAGCGAGCTGTCCGTGGACAATCCGGCGAGGCTGCCCGGGGAAGGCGAGATCGAGAAGCTGATGGAGCCGATGCTGCGGGCGCACATCTACGTCCCCAACGAGTACGTGGGGGCCGTGCTCCAGCTCTGCCAGGATCGCCGCGGGCTGCAGAAGGACATCCGCTACCTGGGGACCAAGCGGGTGCAGATCACCTACGAGATCCCCCTCGCCGAGGTGGTGTTCGACTTCTTCGACCGGCTGAAGAGCATCTCCCGCGGCTACGCCTCCCTCGACTACGAGCCGCTGGGCTACCAGGAAGCCGATCTGGTGAAGCTGGACATCCTCATCAACGGCGACCCGGTGGACGCCCTCTCCACCATCGTGCACCGCGAGCGCGCCTACCAGCGCGGCCGGGCCATCTGCGAGAAGCTCAAGGAGGAGATCCCCAAGCAGATGTACGAGGTGGCCATCCAGGCCGCCATCGGCTCGCGGGTGATCGCCCGGGAGACGCAGAAGGCCCTGCGCAAGAACGTGCTCGCCAAGTGCTACGGGGGCGACATCTCCCGCAAGCGGAAGCTTCTGGAGAAGCAGAAGGAAGGCAAGAAGCGCATGAAGTCGGTCGGGCAGATCGAGATCCCCCAGGAGGCGTTCCTGGCGGTGCTGAGGGTCGAGGAATGACGGTGGCCGCCGAGACGCGCAGCGCGGCCCAGGCCCGGCGGGAGATGGAGCTGGTCTCCGCCGCGGACAAGGGCTCGCGGGCGTTCTACGCCCAGGCCGGCTACGGCAAGCTGGCCGGGATCCTCGCCGGCACGGTGGTGATCGGCCTCGTCGCCCAGCACCTGCTCCGGCAGCAGAGCTTCCTCCTCGGCTCGCTCTGCGTCTTCCTCGCCGTCTTCCTCCTCTCCACCATCGGCTCGGCCACCCCCTGGGGGGTGCGCAGCCGGGCGCGCAACGAGGCCAAGTCCCTGCGCCGCAGCGCCCTGCGCCTCTTGCGCCGCAACCGCGCCCGCATCCCCGAGAGCGCGGCGGCGGAGGTGGAGGAGGCCGTCGCCGGGGTGGAGGAGGCGCTGCAGAAGCCGCAGGGCATCCCCGCGGTGCAGGCCCGGCACGCGCTGGACGCGGCCCTGGACAAGCACCTGGCCTTCGCCCGCAAGGGCGCGGTGCGCGAGTACACCGAGTCCATCGGCGGGGCCATCCTGGTGGCCCTGCTCCTCCGCGCCTTCGTCTTCGAGCCCTTCCACATCCCCTCGGGGTCGATGATCCCCACCCTGCTGGTGGGCGACTTCATCTTCGTCAACAAGATGAGCTACGGGCTGCGCATCCCCTTCACCGACCCGGCGCACGTGCACAAGCTCTGGGAGCGCCCGCCCCGGCGCGGCGACGTGGTGGTCTTCATCAACCCCCAGCACCCCGACGTGGACTACGTGAAACGGGTGGTGGGCCTGCCGGGCGACCACATCGACATCCGCGACAACGTCCTCTACGTGAACGGGGTGGAGCAGAAGCGAGAGGAGGCGGGCGAGTACACCTACAAGGACCACTCCGAGTACACAGACACCGACATCCCGGTGGTGGCCCACCAGTACATCGAGGATCTCGACGGGCACCGGCACCCCATCCTGGTGCGCAAGGACCCGTCCTTCCAGCGCTCCACCGGCTCCTTCGTGGTGGAGGAGGGACGGGTGTTCATGATGGGGGACAACCGCGACAACTCGGCGGACAGCCGTGTGGAAGGCGGCATCGGACAGATCCCGTTCAGCTACATCAAGGGCCGGGCCAGCGTCATCTGGATCTCCTTCGGGGGATCGATGGGCATTCGCTTCGACCGGATGTTCCGTGGTGTAAACTGATCAGAAGATGAGCAGGCGCAGCGAACGCGGGATCACCTTCGTCACCGTCCTGATGTTCGTCGGCATCGCCGCCGCCGTCGTCTGGCTCGCCACCTACGGGCCGGCCTACCTGGAGAACTTCGAGGTGCGCCGCGTGCTCAAGGAAGCGGCGAACATGTCGTACAAGTCGGACGACCGGGCGGTCCGCGAGTTCATCTTCAAGGAGCTGCACCACCTCTTCGACCAGAAGGTGGAGGACCACGGGCGGGTGACCACCGAGATGCGCATCGACGTGGACGACGGGGACTTGCGCATCGAGCGCACGCAGATCCCCGCCTTCGTGCACATCTGGCTGACGTACTCGCGGGACGTGGAGGTGCCGCTTCTGCACAAGCAGAAGCGGGTCACGTTCAACGACTACGCTTCGCAGGATCTCTCGCCTGTGAAGTGGTGACTAGTGCCTCGACCGGGGCGTGGTGATCGCACCGAGAACGCGGAGCGCCAAGGCGAGCCGGACGCCCGAGGAGTGAGCAGCGGAAGCGTAGTGGATCCTACGCTGAGCAGCG
>DATKAG010000149.1:0-2933 GCA_035498355.1 Myxococcales bacterium
GAAGACGTCCCCGGTCAGGCACTTGGAGTGCACCCGCACCAGCACCGGCTCGTCGGGCTCCCAGGTGCCCTTGACGAAGGCCACGTGCTGGGCGTTGTCCACGTCGTTCTCGTAGGCGATGCAGCGCATGTCCCCGCCGAACCGGGTGGGCACCCGTGCCTCCGCCCCCCGGCGCACCAGGGACTCGCGATGCATGCGGTACTGGATCACGTCGGCCACGCCCAGGACGTGCAGGCCGTGCTGGGCGGCGAAGCGCTCGAGGTCAGGGGCCCGGGCCATGGTGCCGTCGTCGTTCATCACCTCGCAGATCACCCCGGCCGGCGTCAGCCCGGCCAGGCGGCAGAGGTCGACGCTCCCCTCCGTCTGCCCGGCCCGCACCAGCACGCCGCCCTGGCGCGCGCGCAGGGGGAAGACGTGGCCGGGCCTGACCAGGTCCTCGGGCTTGGTTTCGGGAGCGATGGCCGCGCGGATGGTGGTGGCGCGGTCGCGGGCGCTGATCCCGGTGGTGACGCCCTGGGCCGCCTCGATGCTGACGGTGAAGGCGGTGGTGTAGGTGCTCTGGTTCTCGCTCACCATCATGGAGAGGCCCAGCCGCTTCACCTGCTGCTCGGTGAGCGAGAGGCAGATCAGGCCGCGGGCGTGCTTGGCCATGAAGTTGATGGCCTCAGGGGTGACGAACTGCGCGGCCAGCACCAGGTCGCCCTCGTTCTCCCGGTCGGCGTCGTCGACCAGGATCACCATCCGGCCGTGGCGCAGCTCCTCCAGCGCTTCTTCCACCCGGTCGATGGTCTTCTCCACGTGAGATCCTCCTCCAGGCGTTCAGGCGCGGAACTGCATCAGCCGGGCGACGTGCTTGCCGAGGATGTCCGCCTCCACGTTCACCCTCGCCCCGGCGGGCTTCCGGCCCCAGGTCGTCGCCCGCAGCGTCTCGGGGATGATGAAGAGCGAGATCCGGTCGGGGTCGAGCACCTCGTTGACGGTGAGCGAGATCCCGTCCAGGGCGATGGACCCCTTGTAGACCACCAGCGGCGCCAGGCCCTCGGGCAGGCGCAAGGTCACCCGCACGCCCTCGCCCACCTCTTCCCGCGAGGCGATCTCCCCCACGCCGTCCACGTGGCCCAGCACCAGGTGGCCGCCCAGGCGGTCGCCCAGGGCCATGGGTCTTTCCAGGTTCACCCGGTCGCCGGCCTTGCGCTCGCCCAGGGTGCTCTTCGCCAGCGTCTCCGCGCTGACGTCTGCGGTGAAACGGCCCGCAGAGACATCCACCGCGGTGAGACAGACCCCGTCCACCGCGACGCTCGCGCCGTGCCCGATGCCGGAGAGCCTGGTCTCGACGGACATCCGCACACCCTTCGGCACCCTGTCGACCGCCGCCACGGTCCCCAGGTCTTCGATGAGGCCGGTGAACATTTCAGCGCGGGTATACAACGTCCGTGCCCGTGTCGCTCCCTTGAATCCGGGGCTTTCCCGCGCATCCAATGCGGCATGAAGCCCAGTCGCCACCTCGTCCTGCTCCCAGCCCTGCTCGCCGCCCTTGCCCTGGCGCCCAAGTTTGCGTTCGCACAGGCGGATCCCTCGGCCGAGCCCCCTCCTCCGCCTCCGGATGAGGAGGTTGACCAGGGCGCCCCGCCGCCGCCGTCCGCGCAGCCTCCGGCCAGCGTGCCCGATCAGCGGACCTTCGAGCAGCAGCTCTCGCCCTACGGCCGCTGGGTGGATACGCCCGAGTACGGCCGGGTCTGGATTCCCGCGAACGTCGGCCCTGACTGGCAGCCCTACGCGGACGGCCAGTGGGTGAGCACCACCTGGGGCTGGTCGTTCGCCGCGCCGGTTCCCTGGGGCTGGGCGGTCTACCACTACGGCCGCTGGGGCTGGCGCGCGGGCTTCGGATGGTTCTGGGTGCCCGGCTACGTCTGGGCGCCGGCCTGGGTCTCCTGGCGCTGGACCGCCGGCTATGCCTGCTGGTCGCCGCTGGGGCCAGTCGGCTACCGCTATCCGCACCGCTGGCCGGGTTGGGTGGTCGTTCCCCACGCCCACTTCGCGCATCCGATCCACCGCTGGGTGGTGCCCCGCGCGCAGGTCGGCGTGATCGTGCGCTCGGCAAGGCCGGTCCGCGCCTTCCCCACCTGGCACGCGCACGCCTTCAAGGCGAACCGCGGCCCGCACGGGGTCCGCCGGAGATAGGCCGCAGCGTGAGGAGCACGTCGGGGCCGACGCGCTCCAGTGCCTGGAGCACGAATCGCTCGCGGCGTCCGGAGCGGCCGGACCAGGAGAGGGCGTCCGCCCCGAACACCTTGGGGGCGATGAACAGGCGCAGCTCGTCCCACAGTCCCTGGGCGAGGAACTGGCCGTGGACGTCCGCCCCTCCCTCGACCAGCACGCTGCTGATTCCTCGGTCCGCCAGCCGGTGCAAGACGCCCTTCAGCGGCCCGCGCTCCACCACCGTCTCGCCCTTCCCGGCCCACAGGCGCGCCTGCCGGGACACGCTCCCGAGCACCACCCGGATCGGGTTGCGGCCGCCCCGGATCCCCCGGACCGTGAGCCGCGGGTCGTCGGCGCGCACCGTTCCCGCCCCCACCAGCACCGCGTCCAGTTCGTTCCGCCAGCGGTGCACCAGCCGCCGCGACTGCGGGGAGCTGATCCACTTCGAGTCCCCGCCGCGGGTGGCGAGCTTTCCGTCCAACGTCACCGCCGCCTTCAGCACCACCCAGGGGATCCCCCGGGTGATGAACTTGAACCAGGCCTCGTTGGATCGGTCGCACTCCTCGCGCAAGAGTCCCGCGCGCACCTCGATCCCCGCCCGGCGCAAGCGCTGCGCGCCGTGCCCCGCCACCGCGGGGTTGGGATCGGCGCTGCCGAAGAACACCCGCCGCACACCGGCGGCGATCAAGGCCTCGGTGCAGGGCGGCGTGCGGCCCTGGTGGTTGCAGGGCTCG
>DATKAG010000150.1:0-24338 GCA_035498355.1 Myxococcales bacterium
GGTGGACTCCTGATTGAGCGCGTCCCATACCAGCTCGCGGGCCCCCAGGGCCCGCGCCTTCTCCACCGCCCGCCGGGCGGCCTCGTCCTGGCGCAGGTACTGGCTGGTGGAGGAGGCGGCCTGCGCCTCGGCGATGTCCACCCGGGGATCGCGCTCCGCCATCTCCGAGGAGCGCCGCACCCGGTCCACCGTCTGCAGCGCGTCCCGGCCCCGGCCCCCCTGCGCCTCCACGTTGGCCAGGCGCAGCCCGTAGTCCACGGTGCCGGGGAAGAAGTCGTAGAGGGAGCGGTAGAGCTCCACCGCCGGGACCCATTCCCGCCGCGCCACCCGCCAGTTGGCCTCCACCAGGAGCTGCTGCTCGCGCGGCAGCCCGAAGCGGTGGTCGTAGGCCAGCTTCGCCTCCCGCTCCTCGTCTTCGTGGCGGCCCAGCCGGCGGAAGGCCTCCGACAAGGCGGCGTGCGCCAGGGGAAAGCCGGGGTCCACCCGGGTCGCCTCTTCCAGCAGCGGCCGCGCTCCCAGCGCGTCGAGCAGGCGCAGCCGCGCCAGCCCCTCGGCGTAGGGCTTTGCCGCCGCCGGATCGGCGGGCAGCATGGTCCGCGCCAGCGCCTCGTCCTGGGGATCGAGGGCGCGCACGCCCAGCCGCGCGCGCAGGCTCGCTCCGGCCTTGGAGACCATCTCGAAGAGATTCGCCTGGTCGCCGGTCTCGCTGGCCGAGGCCACCGTCTCGCCAGTGCGCGCGTCCTGGAGCTGCGCCTCCAGGCGGACCTGGGTCCCGCCCGGGCCGCCCAGGGCGAGATAGGAGCCGGCAAGGACGAAGTCGGCGTGGGTGGTCGCGCGCACCTTGGCGAGCGCCTCGGCGCCGAGCTGTCCCCCTTCGGGCAAGGGCAGCTCGCGGCGCAGCCGGGTGATCGTCTCCGGCGGCACCCGGCGCAGATCCTTGCCCCCCGACACCTCGCTGGCGAGCAACTCGGCGAGAGCGGTTCCCAGCCAGGCCAGGTCGGGCTTCTCGGAGAGGTTGCGCAAGCCGAGCACCGCCACCGCGTTGCGCGCCGGGGCGGTGGGCGCGGGGGCCGGCGGCGGCGCCGGCGCCGGGAGCGCGCGGTGTCCTGCCCACCACCAGAGGGCGCCGCCTCCCAGGAGCAGCGCCGCCGCCGCTCCCAGCGGCGCCCAGGGCCTCCGCCGCACCCCGGCCGCCGCCTCGCCGCGCAGGGCCGCCGGCACCTCGCTGGCGCTGGCGTACCGGCGCTCCGGCTGCCGCTCCAGGCAACGGAGGATGGCCCGCTCCCAGCGCGGGTCGAGGTCCGGCTTCACCTTGCGGGGCGACGGCGGCCGGGCGGTGAGGCGCTGCAGCGCCACCTGCATCGCCGTGCCGCCCGCGAAGGGAAGCTGGCCGGTGACCATCTCGTACATCACCACCCCGAGCGCGTAGATGTCCGCCGCCGGACCGATCTCGCCGCCCGAGACCTGCTCGGGCGCCATGTACGCAGGCGTTCCCGTCAAGCCTCCGTCGCTGGTGGTGAGCCCGGTGGGCTGCCCCGCCCGGGCCAGCCCGAAGTCGGTGATCACCACCCGCGGACAGGGCGAGCCCGGGGCGGGAACGAGCATCACGTTGTCGCTCTTGAAGTCGCGGTGCACCACCCCGTCGGCGTGCGCCGCGGCCAGCCCCTCCACCATCTGCTCCACCATGGGCAGCGCCTCCTCGCAGCGCAGCGCACCCGCGCGGAGGATGCGGCGGCGCAGCGATTCCCCGTCGAGCAGCTCCATGGTGAGGAAGGTCACCCGGCCCCGCGCCGAGGGATGGAAGCCGAGGTCGAAGACGCGGCAGACGTTGCCGTGGGTGATCTTGCGGGAGAGGTTGATCTCGTGGCGGAAGCGCGCCAGCAGCAGGTCGTCGTCGGCCAGCTCGGGGCGCAGGGTCTTCATGGCCACCCGCGCGCGCAGCTCGAAGTCCTCCACCTCGTAGACCTCGCCGGCGCCGCCCCGGGCGATGAAGCGGATCACCCGGTAGCGCCCGGCCACCAGCTCGTCGGGCTGGAAGGTGTGCGGGCCGGGAACGTCGATGTCGGGGAGCACCGCTCACTCCCTCGTCCAGCGCAGGGAATCGACGTCGATCCCGAAGCGCGCGATCCAGCGCTGGATCTGGGTCCGGCCCTTGCCCATCCGGCGGGCCACGTCGGAGACGTTCCCCTTCGCCTGGCGCAGGTGATCGATGACGCTGTCGCGCAGCTCGCGCTCGGCCTCGGTCAGATCGGCCTTCGCCGGCTGGGCAGGGCGCGCGGCGGGAGCCGCCCCGGAGGCCGCTTCCGGGTGCTGCACGGCCTGCGGCAGGTGATGGGGGCTGATGCGCACGCTCTCGCCCTCGTCGGCGGCCGCCAGGTCCGCCGCCGCGAGCAGCGCCCGCCGCAGCTCGCGGACGTTCAGCGGCCATCCGTAGCGCAGCACCTGGCGGAGCGCCTCCAGGTCGAAGCGGATGCGCTCGGGCGGCCTCGGCCCGGAGCGCAGGACCGCGCGGACGAGCAGGCCCAGGTCCTCCCGCCTCTCCCGCAGCGGGGGGACGCGCAGGCTGAGCAGGCCGAGGCGGGCGAGCAGGTCCTGGCGGAACTTCCCCTGCGCCGCCAGCTCCTGAAGGCTCCGGTTGGTGGCCGCCACCACCCGCACGTCCACCGGGACCTCCCGCTCGCTCCCCAGCGGCCGGACCTGGTGGTCCTCGAGGACGCGCAGCAGCTTGGCCTGGAGGCCCGGCGTCAGCTCCCCCACATCGTCGAGGAAGAGCGTGCCTCCCCCGGCCGCACGGATCAGCCCCTCCCGCTCCCCCTGCGCGCCGGAGAAGGCGCCGCGCACGTGTCCGAAGAGCTCGTCCTCGAAGAGCGCCTCGGGCATGGCGGCGCAGTTGACGCTCACCAGCGGCCCCGCCCGGCGGGAGCGGTCGTGGAGAAGGCGCGCCAGCACCTCCTTGCCCGCGCCCGATTCCCCTTCCACCAGGATCTCGTGCGAGGTGCGGGAGAGGCGGGCGGCCTTCGCCAGCTCCATCTCCCATTCCGGGCAAAGGGTGGGCGGGTCCTCTTCCCCGGGCTTGGGTTCCAGGAGCGATTCGGAAAGGCCTCTCGCCTTGGACCGGAAGAGGAAGAAGGTGTGGCCGATCTCGATCAGGTCGCCGTCGCCCAGCCTGGCCTGCTCGCCCGCATCCAGCCGGCGCCCGTTGATCGCCGTCCCGTTGCGCGAGCCCTCGTCCCGCGCCCACCACCCGCCTTCTCCCCGCTCCAGATGCGCGTGCCGCGCGGAGGCGAAGGCGTCGGCCAGGTCGACGCACAGCCCCTTGCCGCCGGTCCCCCGGCCGATGTCCGCCTCGGTCCGGGCGGAAAGCGGGTAGCGCGCCGGCGGCTGCGTGAGGTCGTCTGCGCAGAGAAGGCGGAAGAGAAACGGTCCCAAGGTGCGAGGAGCGCCCCGGCCTGCCTCCTGGCGGCCGTGCTCCAGCGTGGTAGTCGGGTCCCTCGGGTCTCCCACGGCCGCGATGGTAACTCAGCCGGAGGTCGGGGGGTGCCCCCTGAATGGGCGTGTCGACCTGTGGCGCCACAGGGGGCATTTCCGGCGGCGGGCCGGATTCGGGCGCCAGAGGCGCTTCCCGCGCTGGCACGCCGGATGCTCTGGGCCCGCCCCATGAACGTGATCTCTCGACCCTGGAGGGCGGCGCTGACGGTGATCGCCTTGTGGTTCCTGCTCATGCTCTTCGGCGTGGCCGCCGCGACCAGCCTCGCCACGCCGGCGGCCGCCGTCCCCGGCATCCATTCCCGGCCCCCGCCTCCGGTGCTCGCCCCGCAGGGGGACGCCATCTCCAACGAGACCGGCGATCTGCCGCAGCTCGACTGAACCGCGAAACTTCCTTGCTCGCTCGCGAGCCGGTAGGCTCGAATCGATGCTCCCGGCCGAATCGCGACGGTGGATCCGCCGCGCCGTCCTTCTCGGCCTGGCCATCCGGCTGGTGCATCTGCTGGCCATCGCCGGCAGCACCATCCCCAGGTGGCAGCAGTACACCGCCCAAGGCGACTTCAGCATCGCCTGGAGATGGGCCGCGCAGGTCCGCGCCGGCGACTGGCTGGGGCGCCCGCCCTTCCACCCGGACACCGCGTGGATGCGCAAGCTTGGGACCCCTGCGGACTGGGAGCGGTGGTGGGGTGGTCTTCAGACGTATCACCAGGCGCCGCTCTATCCGTACCTGGTCGCCGCGGTGACCCGGCCGCCGGACGGCAGCCCCCTCCCCCTCTTCGCGTTGCAGGGCCTCCTCGGGCTGGCCTGCATTCCCATGGCGGCCTTCCTGGCGACGCGCTGGGCCGGTTTCCGGGCGGGAGCGATCGCCGCCTTCCTCTGGGCGCTGGCGCGGCCGGAGATCGCCCTGGAGGCCTTCCTGCTCCGCGACGCGGTCGCCATGCCTCTGCTGCTCGGCGCCCTCTGCCTCCTGGAGCGGCTGCGCGCTCCTCCCGGGCGTCCCGTTCTCGCCGCCTTCGCCGGCCTGTTGCTCGGGGCCGCCACCCTCGACCGGGAGAACATCCTGCCCCTCGCGCTGGCCTGTGTCCCGCTCGCCGCCTGGCTCTGGCTGCGCGACGCCTCCGAGGCGCCCCGGCCGGCGCATCGCGCGCGCGCCGCTGCCCTGGCCGCGGCCGGGCTCGCTACAGCCTTCGCGCCACTGGTGGCGCGCAACCTGATCGCAAGCGCGCCGGCGGCCGCGCTCTCCAACCGGGGCCCGGAGGTGATCCTGCACAGCCTCAGCATCGCCCCCGGCGCGGATCCCATCGGGATCAACCTCTTCCCCGCCCTTCGCGGCCAGCTCGAGGAGGCGCACGGCTCCACCCTGCGCGCCTGCGCGATCGTCACCCGCGACGGGCTCCGCCAGCCGGGCCGCTTCGCCGCCCTGCTCGCCCGCAAGGCGCTGGCCTGGCTCTCGGCGGGCGAGCCGGCGGACAACGTCGAGCTCGAGTACCTGGCCCTCCGCTCGCCCGTGCTGCGCCTCTGCCTGCCCACCTGGGCGCTGCTGGCGCCGGCGCTCTTCGGAGCTGCCCTCTCCCTCGGATCAGAACGGCGGAGGCGCGCGCTGGGCCTCTGGGCGCTGGCGCTGCTCACCCTTCCCCTGATGGCCTCCATCGTCCTCTGGCGGATCCGCGCCGGGACCCTCCCGGTGCTGGTACCCTTCGCCGCCATGGCGCTGGACTCCCTCTGGGCCCGGCTGCGCGAGCCCGCCCTTCGCAAGCAAGGCTTGCTGCAGGCGGCCGCCCTGGCCGCCTTCGCCCTCGTCAGCCTCTTCGCCCTTCCCGCCCCGGCCTGGCCGCTGCGGCCCTCCAGCACCGAGCAATCCGCCGTCATCCGCCTGGACGAAGGCGACGCGCCCGCGGCGCTGGCGGAGATCGACGAGTACCTGGGCCGGGTCCGCGCGGGCCGGGCCGAGCCCTCCGCGCGGCTCCTCGAGTTGCGCGGGCGGATCCTCGCCGCCGCCGGCCCTTCCGGGCCGGCCGATCTCCTCCTCCTGCACGGCAACGTGGTCACCCTGGATCCGCAGAAGCCCCGGGCGCAGGCCGTCGCCGTCCGCGGGGACCGCATCGCGGCGGTGGGCAGCGACGCGGAGATCGAGAAGCTGGGCGGACCCGGCAGCAAGGTGATCGATCTCCGCGGCCGCCTCACCATCCCCGGCTTCATCGAGGGCCACGGCCACTACCTCGGGCTGGGGAAGTCGAAGATGGTGCTGGACCTCACCCGGGCCCGGAGCTGGGACGAGATCGTCGCGCAGGTGGGGGAAGCCGCGAGCAAGGCGAAGCCCGGGGAGTTGATCGAGGGGCGGGGCTGGCACCAGGAGAAGTGGATCCGCCCGCCCCAGCCCAACGTGGAAGGCGTGCCCCTGCACGCCTCGCTCGACAAGGCGAGCCCGGTGAACCCGGTGGTCCTCGACCACGCCAGCGGGCATGCGGCCTTCGTCAACGCCCAGGCGCTCAAGCTCGCGGACATCACGCGGAAGACAGCCGATCCGGCGGGCGGCGAGATCGTCAAGGATCGATCGGGCGAGCCCACCGGGCTGCTCAAGGAGAAGGCCCAGCTCCTGGTGCGAGCAGCCATCGCCCGGCTTCCCCATTCCCGGGAAGAGGAGGAGGCGCGCTTCCGCCAGATGGCCGCGCTGGCCGGCGCCGAGGCGCTCTCCAAGGGCGTGACCACCTTCCACGACGCGGGCGCGAGCTTCGACACCATCGACGGGTACAAGCGGCTGGCGGACGAGGGGAAGCTGCCCGTCCGCCTCTACGTGATGGTCCGCTTCCAGTCCGACGCCTCGCTGGACGAGGGCCTCGACCGCTACCGCCTGGAGGGCTACGGCAAGGGAATGCTCACCGTGCGCGCCATCAAGGAGCAGGTGGACGGCGCGCTGGGGAGCCACGGGGCCTGGCTCCTGCAGCCCTACGCGGATCTCCCCACCAGCACGGGGCTGGTCCTGAAGCCGATGGCCGACTTCGAGAGGACGGCCCGCATCGCCCTCAAGCACGGCTTCCAGGTGGCCACCCACGCCATCGGCGACCGGGCCAACCGGGAGGTGCTCGACGTCTACCAGCGGATCTTCCGCGACCACCCGGAAGCGAAGGACCTGCGCTGGCGGATCGAGCACGCGCAGCACCTCGCGCCCCCTGACGTTGCCCGCTTCCACAAGCTGGGGGTGATCGCGTCCATGCAAGGGGTCCACATCACCTCCGACGGCCCCTGGGTGGCGAAGCGGCTGGGCGAGGAGCGGGCCCGGCGCACCTCGTACCTCTGGAGGTCACTGATCGACTCGGGCGCGGTGGTGACGAACGGCACCGACACGCCGGTGGAGGACGTGGACCCCATCGCCAGCTTCTACGGGGCGGTCTCGCGGCGCACGAAGGACGGGACGGTGTTCGTCCCGGAGCAGCGGGTGACGCGCGAGGAGGCGCTGCGGGCGTACACCTTGGACAACGCCTTTGCGGCGTTCGAGGAGAAGGAGAAGGGGTCGCTGTCGCCCGGGAAGCTGGCCGATATCACGGTACTCTCCCGGGATATCCTGGCCGTGCCGGAGGAGGAGATTCCCGCGGCGCGCGTCGAGCTGACGATCCTCGGCGGCGCGGTGCGCGCGGGGCACGAATGAAGATCGCTTGTGGCACCATTTTTCCAGCATCGCTTGATCGCCGCGGCGAGCGGGATCCCCCTTCCGGCGAAGGGGGGGCTTCTCACCGGGCGCGGGCGCAGTAGAATGCGCCTCCGCAATGGGTGGGGACGCATTACTTCAATATAGATTCGACAGCGTCGATCAGCTGGCGAGGCACCTGCATCCCTACGGGGACGCCTCGCTGCTCTTCGTCCGCGACGAGGCGGCCCAGATCCACGCCGGCCGCATCCTCCTCGAGCTGCAGCTCCGCCTTCCCCGGGCCACCACCACTTCCCGCGCCCACGTGATCGCCCGTTCCGCGGCGCCCCTGGCCGGCGCTTGGATCCAGATGGACTCGCGGCTCTCCCGCCATCTCCAGCGGCGCGGCCCGCTCACCGCCCGGCGCGAGCGCCGGGTGGGCACCAGCCAGATGCTCCAGCTCTGCGGACCGAGCGAGATGGTGGTGGAGCTGGTGGACGTCAGCCGCTCCGGGGCGCGGGTGCGCGGGGTGGGAGCGCTGGTCGGAGTCCAGGAGCTGTACACGCTGCGCCTCTTCGGCTGCAAGCGGATGGATGGCGATCTGGGAACCGCCCGGGTGGTGCACGTCAACGACAAGGAGTCGGGCCTGCGCTTCACCGAGCCCGGGAATCCGCGCCTGCAGGCCTTCCTCGCCAAGGTGGAATCCGCCTGGACCTCCGCCCGGCACGTGGAGCACGCGCGCAACTGCTGCATCTACGGCCCGCCGGTGGAGCCGGTGGCCCCGCGGATCCGCACTTTGAACTGATCCGGGATCCGGTTTTGCGGAAACCCGATAATCGATTGACGGATTGCGGTGGGCGCCGCGCCCAGGCTGCCGGCGCGCCGGCTCGACAGTCAAGGGACCCGTCGCGGGACGACATCTCCAGGCAGATTCCGCACCCCATTTCGCCCGCCCCGGGGCATAATCCTTGCGTCTGCCCCGGGAAGCGGACTCCCCGCGAGGAGAAACGACACATGCACAGGTTCCTGAAGGTACTGCTTGCAGCCTTGGTTTGCGCGGCGGCTGCCCGCGCCGACGTGGACCCGAAGATCGTTCGCACCTGGAAGGCGAAGTGCGCCTCCTGCCACGGGGTGGACGGCAAGGGGGACACGGAGACGGGGAAGAAGGCGAAGATCTCCGACTTCACCAAGGCCGAGTGGCAGAAGAGCAAGACCGACGCGCAGATCAAGGGCGCCATCGAGAACGGGACCAAGAAGGACGGCGCCGAGATGGATGCCTACAAGGACAAGCTGGACGCGGCGCAGATCGACGGTCTGGTGCAGTACGTCCGCTCGCTGAAGTAGCCCGGCGGCGGCAGGATCCTGGGCCAGCGTCGGAAGGCGCTGGCCCATCCCTTTCTCCGCTTCAGTCCTCCCGCTTCCTGCCGATCTCCCGCAGCTTGAGCGCGATGCCCACCGCGATCAGGCTCATGAAGCCGATGGCCGCCAGAAGGCCGCGGGTGCGGAAACGGACCTCGTGCCGGGAGTCCGCGATCAGCTCGCGCGACTTGGCCAGCGCCTCGTTCCCCGGCTGGGCCGCCGACTGGAAGGTGGACTCGTCGAAGCTGTGGATCTTGCTCCGCGACTGCACCAGGGCCTCGTCCAGATCGGCCACCGTCCGGGAGAGCGGCTCCACGTCCAGCCCGCGCTCCGCCAGCTTCTCCACCTGGTCGGCAACCTCCGCCCTCCCCTCGGCCAGCTTGTCCAAAGACGAGCGGAAGACCGCCGCGGTGGCGTTGCACTGGGGATTCTTCTTCGCGTAGACCGAATGGCAATCCTGGCAGAGGGTCCCCGGGGCATCGCCCACCAGCGCGTCGCTCGCCTTGGCGATCCCGTGCTTGCCGTGGCACTGGCCGCACTCCGGCCACTTGTGCTCCTCGAAGGCCTGCTTGTGCCGGCTGCCGTCGAAGAGCATGCCGTTCTGCGCGTGGCAGCGCCGGCAGACCTGGGCCACGCTGGCCACCGCCGGGGGCATGGCGGCGTGGCTGCCGTGGCAGCCGGTGCAGGCGGGCGCGCCCAGGTCGCCCTTCTCCAGCAGCGCCTTGCCGTGCACGCTGGACTTGTATTCGGCCACCATGCCGGTGGGGAACGGCGCCCCGTTGGCGAGCTTGTACCCCTGCATGTGCTTGGGGTCGGCGTGGCAGGCGCCACAGGTATCGGGGATGCGCTGGGCGTGCACCATCGACTTGCGGCTCTTGGCGTTGCGGATCCCGTGCACGCCGTGGCAGCTCACGCACTGCGCCGCCCGCGAGTCCTTCTCCTGCAAGAGGCGGATGCCGTGCAGGGAGCTCTTGTACTTGGCCAGCTGGTCGGTGGGCAGGGTGGGGTTGAAGCCACGCATGAAGGCCGGATCGGCGTGGCAGCGGGCGCAGAACCCGGGGATCCAGCTCCGGTCCCTGTGCCGGGCTTCCTCGGAGGGCCAGCGGGCGGCGATCTCCTTGGTCATCATCTCGTCGCTGGGCTTGCCCCCGTGGCAGCCGGCGCAGGAGAGGCCGCGGCGGAAGTGCACGTCGGAGACGAACTCCTTGAGGTTGAGCAGCGGGTTCGACTTGCGCGCCTCCGGGTCGGCGGCGAAGAGCGTCTTGCCCTTCTGGTTGCCCGGGTCGCTGTGGCAGAGGATGCAGTTGTCCTGCGCCACGAGCTCCATGGCGGAGGGGGCCAGCTCCAGGGAGAGCAGGACCTTGAGGTGGGAGGCGCTCCCCAGGATGACGCTGTCGGCGGCGTCCCCCAAGAGCTTGCGGGTGTGCTCGGGGAGCGCGGCCAGCGCCTTGCGGTCCTCGGCGGAGAGCACGGGCGTGCCGTCCTTGTTCTTCGCCGCCAGGAACTCCTTCAGCGGCCCCGGGTAGCCGCTCTCGTCGGGGGCCGCCGCGGCCAGGAGCGCGAAGGCGATCAGGGGGATCATGGCTGGCCTCCGGCCTGGGCGTTGCGCGCGCGCGCCATCCGCCAGAAGAGGGTGGCGGCGAGCAGCGCCACGCAGATGCCTCCCGCCGCCAGCCAGGGGAGGCCGAAGAATCCGTGCAGGACGATCTGCAGCGCGGCGGCTGCCGTCAGGTCGAAGTAGCGGGCGCCGCCGGAGAGGAGCCGCACCACCACCGTGGCCGCGGCGATGCCCAGGCCCCAGAAGGCCGAGGCCCGCGCCACCAGGTGGGGGTCCGGCACCTCCGCCCCGCCCCCGCCGATGTCCCAGGCCTTCAAGGTGAGGTAGCCGAGGAAGATCAGCGCGGCCATGCCCAGGTCGGTGAAGGCGGGAGAGGGCCGGTCGGCCCGCGCCTTCCGGTCCAGCCAGGGCACCAGCGCCCAGATCCCGAAGAGCACCGAGACCAGGGCGATGGCGGCCTGCGGCCCCTCGATGCCGAGCAGGTGCGGCGGGAACTCCTTGAGGAGCTGGTAGACCCAGAGGAAATACCACTCGGGCTTGATCCCCGGGTACGCCGGGGCCAGCGGGTTGGCCTTCTTTCCCAGCTCCCACTCCACGCCCGGGATGCCCGGGCCGTAGGGGAGGAAGACCGCCAGCGAGGCGAGCACGATCAGGCAGATCAACCAGAGGAGCAGGTCGCGGAGGGCGAAGTCGGGGAAGAACCTCATCCCCCGCTCCGGATTGTCGTGCGCGATCGCCTTCGCCATCCCCTGCCGCTGGATGAAGACCAGGTGGCCGCTGACGATGCCCACGGTGAAGAGCGGCAGCACCACCACGTGCAGGGCGAAGAAGCGATAGAGGGTGTTGATGCTCACGTCGGTGCCGCCGCGCATCACCTGCACCAGCCAGTCGCCGATGGCCGGCACGGCCTTCATCGAGTCCGTCCCCACCGCGGTGGCGAAGAAGGCCAGCTCGTTCCAGGGCAACAGGTAGCCCGAGAACCCGAAGCCGAGGGCGAGGGCGAAGAGGACGAAGCCGGTGACCCAGGTCAGCTCCCGGGGCGGGCGGTACGCCTTCAGCACCATGGTGCTGAACATGTGCGCCACCAGGGAGAGGATCATGAGGTGGGCGCTCCAGCAGTGCATGGAGCGCACCAGCCAGCCGAAGGGGACCTTGGTGGTGAGGAAGCGGATGCTCTCGTAGGAGGTGGCCTCGCCGGGCTGGTAATAGGCGAGCAGCAGCACGCCGGTGGCGAGCTGGATGGTGAAGAAGAAGAGGGTGAGGCCGCCCAGGTAGTACCAGATCATCGAGTGGCCGCCGAGCGGCACTTCCTTGTGCTTGAGGAAGTCGATCAGCGGGGTGATGCCGTAGCGGCGATCGAGCCAGGCGTAGAGGCCCTTCTCCTCGGCGGCGGGGGCGCTCATGCGGCCTCCTGTCCGTGCCCGAGCTGGACGACGATGCTGCCGTCGCCTTCCCGGTGGCAGGCGAACTTCTCCAGCGGCCGCGGCGGGGGACCCGCCAGCACCCGCCCGTCCAGGTCGAAGCGGCCGTTGTGGCAGGCGCACCAGATCACCGACTCGCCCGGGACGTACTGCACGGTGCAGCCCTCGTGCGTGCACTTGGCGGACATCGCCCGCAGGCGCTGCTCAGCGTCCTCCAGCACCAGCACCCGGGCCGCGCCGGCGCGCACGATCACCGCCCGCTCCTTCTCCAGCTTCGCCTGCTCCTCGGGACTGAGCTTGATGGGGCCGTTCTGCGCCTGGGCGCCCAGAGGCTTCAGGTAGCGGAGGACGGGGAAGAGGACGGTTCCCATCCAGCCGAGGACTCCGGCGCCGAGCAGCAGGTCGAGGACACTTCGCCGGTTCGCCTTCACGCCCGACGGTGGCATGGGTTCTCCCTGTACCGTGTCGCCCGCGGCCGTGCAAATGGCGCGCCCCGGGTCCGAAACCCCTGCGCCGGATGCGGCTCCCCCCTTGCCGACGAAGCAAATTCGCGCCGCCCCGCCGCAGCGCGCAGAACATTCGCCGCGGCCATTGACGGGGCGCGGCAAGAGAGGCAGAAGCAACGTCGATGTCGCGGTTGCCGCTGCTCGTGCTCGCCTTTGCTTGCGCCACGCCCGGCCATTGGCCGCCCAGGCCGGCCGGGCAACCGGCTACGCGGGCCGAGCTGGGCGTCTACGAGCTGAGCGTGCGGGCTGGATCGGCGCAGGAGCGCGCCACCTTCGCCGATCTCTTCGCGGCCCGGGGATTCAACGTGGTGGACCACCCCCCGCGCCACCTGCAGCTGGAGGTGACGCTGGCGCACGAGGGTCCGAAGCTCCTGGCCACCCTGCGCAGCGACGACTTCTTCGTGGACGAGGCGCTGGGCGACACCATGGACGAGCTGGTGGAGACGCTGGCCGTCTCGCAGCGCGTGGCCGACTTCATCCGCAACAGCGGCCTCCCCCAGCAGCACATGCAGCCCGAGGGCCGCAGCCAGGTTCCGCGCCCGCGGGCAACCGGTGTAGCATCCGCCGCCGCCTCACCCCGAGTCCAACCCTAGCCGCGGAGCACGCGCATGAGAGCGTTGGTCGCCGCCCTGTTCGCCCTGGGCACCCTGGCAACGGCGCCGGCAGCGGAGGCGCAGCCCATCGAGCTGAAGTTCGGCCACGTCGGATCGCCGGGATCCCTCTTCGACGTCTCGGCCAACGAGTTCGCCAGGCGGGTGAAGGAGAAGACGGGCGGGAAGGTGATCATCCTGGTCTTCGGCTCCAGCCAGCTGGGCGACGACACCGAGCTCCTGCAGAAGGTGAAGCTGGGCACGGTGGACTTCGCCCTCCCCTCCACGGTGATGTCCTCGGTGGTCCCGGCCTACGGCCTGTTCGAGATGCCGTACCTGGTCAAGGACCGCGCGCACATGAAGCGGATCGACAAGGAGATCGTCTGGCCCGTGCTGGTGCCCCTGGCGGAGAAATCCGGCTACCAGGTCCTGGCCACCTGGGAGAACGGCTTCCGGCAGATCACCAACAACGCCCGCCCCATCGTGGGCCCGGAGGATCTGAAGGGGATCAAGCTCCGCGTTCCCAAGGGCAAGTGGCGGGTGAAGATGTTCCAGGCCTACGGCGCCAGCCCCTCGGCCATGGGGCTCTCCGAGGTGTTCGTCGCCCTGCAGACCGGGGTGATGGACGGCGAGGAGAACCCGCTCACGCAAATCTACACCAGCAAGTTCCAGGAAGTGCAGAAGTACCTGTCCATGACCGACCACGTGTACACCCCGGCCTGGGTGGTGACCTCGCCGCGCAAGTGGAACGCCATTCCGGCGGACCTGCGCAAAGAGGTGCAGCAGGCCGCCGAAGAAACCCAGGCGTTCGTCTACCAGAGCGGGGCGAAGATGGACGAAGAGCTCCTGGGCAAGCTGAAGCAGGCGGGGATGATGGTGAACGCCGCCGACCAGCAGGCCTTCCGCAAGGCCAGCAAGCCGGTCTACGAGGAGTTCGCCCGGGAGGTGCCGGACGGGCAGCGGATGATCGATCGGGCGATCGCCCTTGGAACCATGAAGTGAGCCGGGCCCTCTGGCGCCGCCGCTTCGAGCGCCTCCTGGAGTGGATCGCCGGCGGCCTGCTGGTGGTCCTGGCCGTCGAGGTCATCGCCGGAATCGCCTTCCGCGCCGCCGGCAGGCCGCTGGCCTGGTACGACGAGGTCGCCTCGGTGCTGCTCGCCTGGATCACCTACTACGGCGGGGCGCTGGCCGCGTTGAAGAAGTCGCACATCGCCTTCCCCGGGCTGGTGAACGCGATGCCGCGCAGCGCCCGCTTCGCCGCCCTGGCCGTGCGCGAGGTGGCGGTGACGGGGTTCTTCGTGGTGCTGGCGGTGGAGGGGGCCGCCATCCTCCGCCTGCTGGCCGGGGAGACGCTGGTGACGGTGGACATTCCCGTCACCCTCACCCAGTCGGTGATCCCCGTCGGGGCCACGCTCTTCGTGGTCGCCGAACTGCTCGAGCTTCCCGATCGCATCGCCTGGACCTCGGGCCGCAAGCTGACGGCGGTGGACGAGACGGCCAAGGAGCTCTCGCACTGATGGAAATGCTCCTGCTCTTCGGCGCCGTGATGGCGCTGGTGCTGATCAACATTCCCATCGCCGTGGCCCTGGCGGTGATCGCCCTTCTGGCCATCCTCGGCACCGGCGGCCTGGAGGCGCTCGCCAACGTGCCCCTGGTGATGTACACGGGCGCCACCGGCTTCCCCCTCATCGCCATCCCTCTCTTCATCCTCGCCGGCGCGATCATGAACGCCAGCGGCATCTCCCGCCGGCTGATCGCCCTCTCCTCCGCCTGCTTCGGGTTCGTGCGCGGGGCCCTCGCCCAGGTGACCATCGTCACCTCCATGTTCTTCGCCGAGATCTCCGGGTCGGCCGTGGCCGACGCGGCGGCGCTGGGGACCATCCTCATCCCGGCGATGAAGAGCAAGGGTTACTCCAAGGAGTTCTCCGCGGCGGTGCTCTCCTCGGCCTCGACCCTGGCGGTGATCATCCCCCCCTCCATCCCCATGATCCTCTACGCCGCCATGGCGGACACCTCGGTGGTGAAGCTGTTCGTGGGCGGGATCGTCCCCGGGGCGCTGGGCGGGCTCCTGATGATGGCGATCGCCTGGCGCTTCGCCCGGCTCTACCAGCTGCCCGTGGAGGAGAGGTTCCAGCTCACCCGGGTCTGGGCCGCCTTCAAGGACGCCTCCTGGGCGCTCATCCTCCCCGCGCTCATCCTGGGCGGTATCTTCGGGGGGATCGTCACCGCCACCGAGGGGGCGGCGCTGGCGGTGGTCGCCGCCATCGTCATCGGAACGCTCATCTACCGGGAGCTGAACCTCGCGGACCTCTACAGGGCGATGGTGGACGGCGTGGTGCAGACCGCGGTGGTGATGCTGCTCGTGGCCGCCTCCGCCCTGCTGGGCGTGCACCTGACCGAGATCCAGGCCCCGCAGAAGCTCGCCGCCGCCGCGGCCGCCTTCAGCGGCAGCAAGTGGGTGGTCCTCTTCCTGCTCAACATCCTCTTCCTCATCCTCGGCTTCTTCCTGCACTCGGCGGCGGCGATCATCCTGGTGGTGCCGGTGGTGATGCCGCTGGTCCAGGCGGTGGGGATCGACCCGGTGCAGTTCGGGATCGTGGTCACCATCAACCTGGGGATCGGCCAGCAGACCCCGCCGGTGGCCAGCGTCCTCACCGTGGCCTGCTCCATCGCCCGGGCGGACATGTGGGAGGTGACCAAGGTCAACGTCTGGTTCATCGGCGTGCTCTTGCTGGTGCTGATCCTCTCCACCTACGTGCCGGCGGTCCCCCTCGCCCTGGTGCGCCTCTTCTACGGAAGGTAGGGCGCCGCTATTGACGGTCGGAGCCGGCGGGCGGCGGGCTTTCCGGGTGCGCCGGGAGGGTCGGGTGCCGCCGGGTCTTGCTGGTGACGGCGGTCGCCAGGATGGCGATGTAGAGGAAACCGGTGAAGGCGCAGCCGACGATTTCCAGGAAGTCCAGCAAGCGGAATCTCCCGACCGGGCGCTGCGGCGTGCTTGCCGCTGGCGTGCATTAATTCAAAGCACCTGTACCGGGTGGGATCGCTAGGACTTGCTTGCGCCCTCCGCCCTACAGCGGAGCCAGGCCGCCCCCTCTCGCGCAGGGCGCGGTAGACTTCCCTCCCCCGGAGCGCAGGAGGTGACGATGCCGCTGTCCGCAGAGGAATGCCGCCGGCTGATCGACGCAGCGCACGCGCGGTCCGCGCAGATCGGCATCCGGGTGACGGTCGCCGTGGTGGACGAGGGAGGCCTCCTGCTGGCCCTCTCGCGCATGGACGGCGCCCCGCCGCTCTCGTCGCAGATCGCGGAGGCGAAGGCGAACGGGGCCGCGCTCTGGCACCGCGACGGGGGATCCTTGGCCCAGGTGGCGCAGGACCGGCCGGCCTTCTTCGGGATTGTGACGCAGATGGCCCGGCTTCCGATGATCCCCGGCCTGGGATCGGTGCTGGTGCGCCGCAAGGACGCGGTGCTGGGCGCGGTGGGGGTGAGCGGGGGCAAGCCGGAGCAGGATCTCGACTGCGCCGAGGCCGGCCTGAAGGCGATCGGCGGCTGATCGGCCCGGCGGCGCGATCACCAGAAGATGGCGCGGCCTCCGGCCAGCGCGACCGCCACCAAAGCGGCCACGATCAAGAGCTTGTGCCGGTGGAGGAAGAGCGTCGAGGGCGGCTTGGCCGGCGGGACCCGTGGAAGATTGATGTTGCTCATGGAGTGAACCCCCCGGAAAGAGGGCGTACGCCCGTCCGGGGTGCGGGCGCAAGGCCGCGCCCTCTGGAATTGGGGGTGCGGGTAGGTCAGGCCGTGGCGGCCAGGTGCTCCATCGCCGCTTCCACCCCGCCCTTCTGGTGGGGAACTCCGGCGAGCGAGAGGCCCATCTCCACCCCGGCCAGCGTGCCGCAGAGAAGCAAGTCGTTGAACGCGCCCAGGTGGCCGATGCGGAAGAGCTTGCCTTTCAGCGCTCCCAGGCCCTGGCCCAGGGACATGTCGAAGCGCTCGAGGACGACGGCGCGCAGGCGGTCCGCGTCCTGCCCGGCGGGCATGCGGATGGCGGTGAGCGAGGCGGAGTGCTCGCGCTCGTCGGCGCAATTCACTTCCAGTCCCCAGGCGCGCGCCGCCTTGCGGGTGGCCTCGGCGTGGCGGGCGTGGCGGCGGAAGACGTTGGGCAGCCCTTCCTCCTCCAGCATGGCCAGCGACTCGCGCAGCCCGTAGAGCAGGTTGGTGGCGGGGGTGTAGGGGAAGAAGCCCGCCTCGTTGGCGCGCAGCATCGGCGTCCAGTCCCAGTACGAGCGCTTGAGGCCGGCGCCGCGGGAGGCTTCCAGCGCCTTCTGCGAGACGGCGTTGAAGGAGAGCCCGGGCGGCAGCATCAGGCCCTTCTGCGAGCCCGCCACCGTCACGTCCACCTTCCACTCGTCGTGCCGGTAGTCGATGGAGCCGAGCGAGGAGATGGTGTCCACGAGGAAGAGCGCGGGGTGGCCGGCGCGGTCGATGGCCGCGCGCACCTCGGGGATGCGGGTGGCCACGCCGGTGGAGGTCTCGTTGTGCACCGCGCAGACGGCGCGGATCCTGTGCCCGGGGTCGGAGCGCAGCTTCTGCTCCACCGCCGCGGGATCGACGCCCCGGCGCCAGTCGCCGGGGACGAAGTCGACCTGGAGGCCCAGCCGCTGGGCCAGCTCGCGCCAGAGGGTGGCGAAATGGCCGGTCTCGAACATCAGCACCCCGTCTCCGGGCGAGAGCGTATTGGCCAGCGCCGCCTCCCACGCTCCGGTCCCCGAGGCCGGGTAGACGATCACCGGCTGCCGGGTGCGGAACACGCGCTGCAGGCCGGCCAGCACCTCCTTGGCCAGGGCGGCGAACTCCGGGCCGCGGTGGTCGATGGTGGGCCGGTCGATGGCGCGCAGCACCCGGTCGGGCACGTTGGTGGGCCCGGGAATCTGCAGGAAGTGGCGGCTGCTGGCGGGCGTCATGCGGGCTCCTATTTCCCCGTCCAGCGCGGCTTGCGCTTGGCGAGGAACGCTTCCACTCCTTCGCGGAAGTCGGCGCTCATGTAGTTGCGCACCACGAAGGAGTCTCCGCCGCCGGCCGGGGTCCAGTGCCGCACCACCTGGTTCAGCGCCTCCTTGGCGGCGCGCAGGGTGAGGGGGGCGTGGGTCAGGAGCGTGCGCGCCATCTCCCCGGCCCTGCGGTAGAGGCCGTCCTCGGGGGTGATCTCGTTGAGCAGCCCCACGGCGCGCATCTCCTCGGCGTCCATCAGCCGGGCGAGGAAGAGGATGTCCTTGGTGCGCGCCACCCCGATCAGGGCGGCGAGCCGGGCGTGGTTGCGCAGGGAGAGGGTGTTTCCCAGCGTGCGGGCGATGGGGAAGCCGAACTTCGCGGAGGGCGCGCCCAGGCGCAGGTCGCAGGCCGCGGCGATGCCCGCGCCGCCCCCGGTGCAGGCGCCCTGGATGGCGGCCAGGGTGGGCACCGGCAGGTCCTCCAGGGCGTCGAAGACCTCGTCCATGGAGGCCTCGTAGTCCAGGGCCTGCTTCTCCGTCTTGAAATCGCGGAACTGGGAGATGTCGGTGCCGGAGACGAAAGCCTTGTCGCCCGCGCCGCGGAGGATGAGGACCTTCATCCGCGGGTCGGGCGCGCGGCAGATCTCGCCCAGGCGCCGGTACATCCCGAAGGTCATGGCGTTGCGCGCCTCGGGCCGGTTGAACGTCAGCCAGGCGATGCCGTCATCGCCCACCTCGAAGAGGACCTCGTCGTCGCTCATCCCGGCTCCCGGATCACGCCCGCCTCGGCGAGTTTCTCGATCTCTTCCCGCGGATAGCCCAGTTCCAGGAGCACCTCCGCCGATTGCTCGCCGAGCAGCGGGCCGGCCCGCAGCATGCGGGGCGGCGTCTGCGAGAGGCGCATGGGCGAGCCGATCTGCTTCACCGGCCCGAGCTTCGTGTGCTGCGCCTCGGGGAAGAAGCCGCGGGCGTTCAAGTGAGGATCCTGGAAGACCTGGTCGTAGGTCTGCAGCATCCCGCAGGGGACGCCCGCCCGCTCCAGCGCCGCGACCCAGTGGTTCGCCGGCTTCGTGCGGGTCACGTCCTCGATCAGGGGGATGAGCGCGCGGCGGTTCTGGTGGCGCAGGTGGTTCTTGGCGAAGCGCGGATCCTCCTTCAGGCCCTGAAGCCCGAAGACGTCGCAGCAGGCCTCCCAGTTGCGCGCGGTGGTGGCGCCCGCGGTGAAGAAGCCGTCCGAGGCGCGCAGGGCCTGGTAGGGGGTGCTGGTCTGGTGGGCCGAGCCCAGCGGCCTGGGCACCTCGCCGGTGGCGAACCAGCGGCCCGCCTCCCACACCGCCAGCGACACCCCGGCCTCGAAGAGGCAGACGTCGATGAACTGCCCCCGGCCGGTGCGGTCGCGCACCCGCAGCGCCGCGAGAGCGGCGATGGCGCCGTAGAGGGCGCAGGTGAGATCGGTGACCGGCACCCCCACCTTCACCGGCGCCTCCCCGCCCTCCTCGCCGGTGATCGACATCAGGCCGCTCATCCCCTGGGCCATGATGTCCAGGCCGGGCCGCTGCGCGTAGGGACCGTCCTGCCCCCAGCCAGAGGCGGCGACGTAGACCAGCCGCGGGTTCAGCTCCGAGAGGCGCGGGTAGTCGAGCTGCAGGTCGGCCATGGTCCCGGGGCGGAGGTTCTCCACCAGCACGTCGCTGCGCTGGATGAGGCGGCGGAAGACTTCCTTGCCGCGCGGGGCTTTCAGGTCCAGGGCCAGCGAGCGCTTGTTCCGGTTCAGGCGGACGAAGCTGGACGACTCGCCGTCGAGGAAGGGCGCGGTGGCCCGCACCCCGTCGCCGCCGTCGGGGTTCTCGATCTTCACCACGTCCGCGCCCAGGTCCGCCAGCTGGAGGGTGCAGAACGGCGCGGCCATGAAGTTGCCCACCTCGACCACCCGGATGCCGGCCAGCGCCGCCTCCGCCATGACGCTCCTTTACACCCGCCACAGCGGCTCTAGAAGAGCTTGACGCGGAGGCCGGCGCGGAGGAACAGGGGCTGGCCGAGGGTAGCCACCCCGCCCTGCAGGCCCACCAGGTACTGGCGGTCGAGCAGGTTCTCGGCGGCGAGGAAGAGGTCCCAACCGGAGGCGAGGGCGCGCGAGACCTGCACGTCCAGGACCGCGTAGCCAGGGAGGCGGAGGGTGTTGCGGTCGTCCTCGAACTGCTCGGAGGTCCAGCGAATCGAGGCGGTGACCTCCACCCAGCGGGGGTCCGCGAAGGAGATCGCGCCCATCAGGCGATGCCGTGGATCCTGCGGCAAGAGCCGCCCCTCCAGGTCGCCGGACGTCACCCGGGCGTCGGCGAACGTCCAGCCCCCCGTGAGGAGGAGCGGGCCCAGAGGCCGCCACCTGGCCTGCACCTCGAGGCCCGCGATGCGCGCGGAGCCCAGGTTCTGCCGCATCTGCAGATTGGTCATCGCCGTGGAGGCGTTGACGATGGGATCGCGCAGGTCCGCGTAGAAGGCGGTCATGCGCAGCCACGGGGTGTCGAAACCGGCCTCCGCGCCCAGCAGCGTCTCCGGGCCCAGGTCGGGATTGGCCTCAGTCCGCACCTGCCCCACCTGGAAGGGCCGGTAGAGCTCGTTGAGGGTGGGGGCGCGGAACGACCGGTAGGCGGCGGCGCGAAAGGAGAGCCAAGGCAAGGCCCGCGCACGCAGGGCCAGGCGGGGATTCAACGACACGTCGCTGCGGTCGGAGAGATCGGTGTCCTGGGTCCCCCCGGTGGCCAGCGCCTCGTGGCGGATGCCGCCGAGGTTGTGCCACCAGTCGAGCCGCGCGGCCGCCTGCACCTGCAGCCACGGAATCGGATCGAAGATCTCCTGGGCGAAGATGCCCAGCGCCCGCTGCTCGCCGTAGGTGTCGCGGCTCGTCACCGGCCCGCTCGTCAGATCCTCCAGCGACCTGCCGAAGATCCGGCGAGTGTCCACGCCCAGCAGGAACCCGCCCCGCTTCCACGTCACTGACGCTCCCTCGTCGTCCGCCGGGGAGCTCTGGGTGGAGGCGAGCGCCTCGGCGCTGCGGTCGGGCGCGAGGCGGGCGCGGTCCTGCCCGAAGCGCGCCCAGCGGGCGAAGATGGTGGCCTCCACGCCGGAGAAGGAGATTCCCAGGGAAGCCAGGGCGTCGCGGGCGGTGGCGGTGGTGTACTGCGTCCCTCCGTTCTGATCCTCGGCGAATCCGCCGAAGCGCGCGTCGAGAACCGCGTCCTCTCCGAGCGCCGCCTCCACCCGCGCCCGCGCGGCGGCCCTCCGGGACCACGCCGGCCCGTCCACCGCCCCCGGCTCCGCCACGATTCCGTACCCGTCCGTGCGCAGGCCCTCCAGGTCGAGGGAGCCGCCGAATCGCCCGGCGCGTCCCGCTGCCGAGAGCCCGCCGGCGGCCGTCCCGAAGCGCCCGCCCTCCAGCTCCAGCTCCAGGCGGTCCTCGATGGGCCGGGTGACCACCTGCACCACTCCCCCCAGCGCGGAGGAGCCGTAGAGCGCCGAGGAGGTCCCGGGCGCGATCTCCACCCGCTCCACTCCGAGCCGCGGCACCGCCCCCCAGTACATCCAGCCGCCGAACGCGTCGTTGAGGGGCACGCCGTCCTCCAGCACCAGGGCGCGGGAAACGCCGCTGGGGCCGATGCCGCGCAGGTTCACGCCCTGCGAGCTGGGATCGGCCACCAGGCTGGAGGAGCGGCGGAAGACCGCGAACGACGGGTCGCGGCGCAGCGCCTCGTCCAGCGCCTTGGCCCTGGCCAGCTCCTTCGCCGGGACCACCGTCACCACCCCGCTCGCGTCCGGGGCGGGCTGCGCCTCGCGGGCGGCGCTCACCACGATGGTCTCGCTCAAGTCCTCGGCCCGCCCGGGCAAGGCGAGCAAGAGCAGCGCGAGGACCGCCCCTCTCAGGGACCCACCGCGATGCCCCACGGCAGCTTCCCCACGGCGATGCGGCGCAGCACCTTGCCGCTGCGCGGGTCGAGGACGGCCACGTCGTCGGAAGGTCCGCCACAGGCGTAGAGGCGGTCGCCCTCCGGGCTGAGAGCGATGCCCCAGGGGCGGGGCCCGACGGAGGGGAAGGTGGCCGCGACCTCTTGCCGTTTGACGTCGATGCGCGCCACCGATCCTCCCCGGCCGGTGGAGACGAACAGGTCCGATCCGTCGCGGGAGATGGCCAGGCCCATGGGCTTCGCGCCCTGGCCCTCGATGCGGATGCGGCCGGAGCGGCGCAGGCGGCGCGCGTCGATCACGTCCACCGCCGCTCCCTGCTCGGCGCTGACGAAGGCGCGCGAGCCGTCCGGGGTGAAGACGACCGCGCGCGGGCGCGGGGCCACCTCGATGCGTCGGAGCAGCCGGAAGGTCTTCGCGTCCACCACGTCGATCTCGGCGTCCTCCTCGCTGGTGACGTAGATCCTGCTCCCGTCGGGGCTGACGGTGACGCCCTCCGGCTCCGCCCCCACTTTCACCGTCCGCAGCACCCTCCCCGCCTCGACGTCGACCACGCTGAGCGCGGCGGCGTCCTCGTTGGAGACGTAGAGGAACCTGCCGTCGCGGCTCAGGTCGAACGACTCGGGATCGGTGCCGCCCGGCAGCCGGGTCACCACCTTTCCCTGGGCGGGATCCACCACCGCGATCCCGTCCTCCTTGCGGTCGGGCGGCGGCAGGTCCTGGTCGCGCTGGCCGGGACCGCCGCGCGGCGATCCGCTCACCGCCACGTAGAGCCGGCCGTCCGGGCCGAGCTTGATCCCCCGCGGCCGCTTGCCCACCGGGATGAGCGAGACCAGGGCGTCGTTCTCGATCACCGCCACGTCCCCGGAGGCCTCGTCGCTGACGTAGACCCGGTGCGGGGCGGCGAAGAGCAGCGCGGCGAGAAGGATCATGCGCGACCTGCTTTGCCCGAAGCCGCGGTCGTGTCAACCGGCGGCGCGGTGTATGTTGCGCCGACATGACCACCCTCCTCGCGCTGCTTCTCGCCGCCTCCTCCCTCGCCGGGCTCGACCAGCTCTACCCGCAGCTCGATGCCCTGTACCTCGACCTGCACCAGCATCCCGAGCTCTCGTCCCAGGAGAAGCGCACCTCGGCGAAGATGGCCGAGGAGCTGCGCAAGGCCGGCTACGAGGTGACGGCCGGCGTGGGCGGGACCGGGGTGGTGGGAATCCTGCGCAACGGCAAGGGCCCCACCGTGCTCCTGCGCACGGAGCTGGACGCGCTCCCGGTGCAGGAGAAGACCGGCCTGCCCTACGCCAGCACCGCCACCGTCGTGAACGCCCAGGGGCAGACCGTGCCGGTGATGCACGCCTGCGGGCACGATGCGCACATGGCGGGCTGGGTGGGCGCGGCCACGCTGCTCGCCCGGATGAAGGATCGCTGGCGGGGCACGGTGCTGATGATCGGGCAGCCGGCGGAGGAGACGGTGCAGGGCGCCAAGGCGATGCTCGCCGACGGCCTCTTCCAGAAGTTCCCCAAGGCGGACTTCGCATTGGCGGTGCACGACAGCTCGGACTTGCCGGCCGGCAAGGTGTTCTACGTTCCCGGCTACGCCATGGCGGCCGTCGACTCGGTGGACGTGACCATCTTCGGCCGCGGGGGCCACGGCGCCAAGCCCAACACCACCATCGACCCGGTGGTGATCGCCGCCCGCGTGGTGCTGGCGGCGCAGACGATGGTCTCGCGGGAGAAGGACCCGCTGGAGCCCGCGGTGGTGACGGTGGGATCCATCCACGGGGGGACCAAGCACAACATCATCCCCGACGAGGTGAAGCTGCAGATCACCATGCGCTCCTTCAGCCCGGCGGTGCGCAAGCAGCTTCGCGAGGGGATCGAGCGCATCGCCAAGGCGGAGGCGGCCGCCGCCCGGGCGCCCAAGGAGCCGGAAGTGAAGTTCAGCGAGCCGCTGGACGCGACCTGGAACGATCCGGCGCTCACCCGCAGGGTGGTGGCCGCGGTGGCGAAGCAGATGGGGGCGGAGAACGTGGCGGAGACGCGGCCGGAGATGGTGGCCGAGGACTTCGGCGAGTTCGGCAAGGCCGCCGGCGCTCCCTCGGTCCTGCTGCGGGTGGGAGCGGCCCCGCCGGCGAAAGTGGAGGAGGCGGCCAGGACCGGCGCCTCGCTGCCGTCGCTTCACTCCTCGGGCTTCGCGCCGGATCGCGAGCCGACCATCAAGACCGCCGCCACGGCGCTGACCGTGTCGGCGCTGGAGGTCCTGGCGAAGCCTTAGTGGTAGGCGATGCGCCGGGAAGCGCGGGCCAGGCGGGCGTCGGCGTCGGCGAAGGCCGCTTTCCAGGTGGAGCCCCGGCCGCGGATCCAGAACCGCCCGCCCCGCAGCTCGCCCACCAGCAGGCGGGAGCGCCGGTACTGGTCGGCGACGGAGATGGCGCCCACCGCGCCCCAGCGGCGCCTCGCTTCCGCGATCGCGTTCTCGGCCGAGAGGTGCTCCAGATCGGCGTCGCGCAACATCTCTGCGAAAATGTGCGTATCCCGGGCGCTCCGCACCAGCGCCGGCCTGCGATTTGCGCGCAGCGGCCAGGCGGCCGCCCGGCGCTCATTCACCTTCGTAGCGGACGAGGATGACGGTGGAGTTGTCGATGCCGCCGTTGGCGTTGGCGGTGTCGAGGAGCTTCTTGGCGCAGCCTTCCAGGTTGCCCGCCTGCTTCGCCAGAATCGACTCGAGGATGCGGTCCTCCACCATCCCGGAGAGGCCGTCGGAGCAGAGGAGGAAGAGGTCGCCGGGGCGCGGCTGGTGCGCGTTGATCTCCACGTCCACCTGGCGCTGCTGCCCCAGGGCGCGGAGGATGATGT
>DATKAG010000151.1:0-5201 GCA_035498355.1 Myxococcales bacterium
CTTCACTCCCGCCCGCTGCAGCTCGGGGCCCAGCCGGCCGGCCAGGGTGAGCGCCCACATCTTCCAGTCGGCCGCGAAGCTCCAGAGCGGGTACTTGAAGGTGGCCGGGCGGTTGTGCTCGACGAAGAAGTGCCCCGCCCAGGCGAAGGCGTAGCCGCAGATCAGCGCCAGGAGCACCAGCCTGCCGCTGCGCAGGGCCAGCGCGCTCACCAACAGCAGCAGGGAGAGCGTGGTCCCGACGAGGTGCAGCGTGCGCGTCAACGGGCGCGAGTGCTCGCGCAAATAGAAGGGCCAGAACTCGGCGAAGGTCTGCATGCGCGCAATCTATCAAAGCGCCCCTTCTCCCCGCGCGGCGCGGTGCACAGCCTCCGGCCATGCCCATCCCCGTCCTCCACCTCGTCTCCCGGTTCTGGGTGGGAGGGTCGGAGCGGCAGTTCATCGAGCGGCTGCGGGCGCATCCCAAGGGATTTGCGCCAGAGGTTGCCTGCCTCGAGCTCTCCGGCGGCAACCTGGAGGAGTTCCTCTCCCTGGGATTGCCCCGCCCCCAGGTGTTCCCCCTGCGCGGCTCGCTGCTCCGCCCCAACACGATCCGGCAGGTGCTGCGGCTGGCCAGGCTCATCCGCCGCCGGGGGGTGCGCCTGGTGCACGCGAACGAATTCATCAGCAACTTCGTCGGCCTGTTGGCGGCGCGGACGGCGGGCGTCCCGGTGATCGTCAACCGCGCCGACCTGGGCCACCTGCGCCAGGGCTTCGGCCCCCGCCACCGGACCGTCGAGAAGTGGATGTCCCGCTCCGCCGACGCGGTCTGCGCCAACGCCGACCGGGTGCGGCGGCTCTGCATCGAAGAGGAGGGCAGCGACCCGGCGCGGACTTTCGTGGTCCGCAACGGCCTCGATCTGGACCGATTCGACGCGCTGGCCGCGGGCGGCCTGCAAGGCCCGCTGACGGAGGGCCGCCCGCTGATCGCCGTGGTGGCCAACCTCTGGCCGGTGAAGGGCCACTGCGTCCTGGTGGAGGCCATCGCCCGCGTCCACGCGCAGAGGCCGGAGGCGCGCTTCGCGCTGGTCGGCGACGGGCCCGATCGCCCATTCCTCGAGGCGCGGGTGAAGGAGCTGGGATTGGGCGAGGCGGTACAGTTTCTCGGCACCCGCTACGACGTGCCGGCGATCCTCGCCCGGGCCGACGCCAAGTGCCTGCCGTCTTTGGCCGAGGGCCTGCCGAACGCCGTGATGGAGGCGATGTCTGCTTCCCTCCCGGTGATCGCCACGGCTGTGGGCGGAACGCCGGAGCTCGTGATCCCCGGCGAAACGGGATTTCTCGCTGCCCCCGGCGACCCCGCCAGCCTGGCGGAGCAGATCTTGCGACTGCTGTCCGATCCCGGGCAGGGGAGAAGGATGGGCGCCCGGGGCCGCCGCCTGATCGAGCGCGAGCATTCGCTCCGGCGCCTCGCCGAGGCCCACGGCGCCCTCTACCGCGCGGTGCTGGCCCCCGATGTTCACTCCCGTGCAGTTCTTGGCGAGCAGGCGCTTCGTCCCTAGATCGCTCCGCGGGAGGTAGGATGGCGGAGCCTGTTGCCCGACCCGTGGGCCCGGAGACGGGCGATCCGGGCTTTTCCGAAGAGGCGCTCTTCCTCACCGACGCGCCGGTCCCCGGCGGCGGACCGCAGTCGCGCGCAGCGGCCGGCCACGCCTTCAGCCGCACGATCACGGACTGGACGCGATTGGAGGCCTTCCGGGAGCAATGGAACGAGCTGGCCGCCTCGGCGGCGGAGCCGAACCCCTTCTACGAGCCCTGGATGCTGCTCCCGGCGCTGCGCGCCTTCGCCGGGCGCGGCCGGGTGGAAGTGATCCTCGCCTTCCAGGGCGAGAAGCTCTGCGGCCTCTTCCCCGTCGCCTACCGGCGGGGGCGGGCGGAGATCTGGCGCCATCCCTACTGCTACCTCACCGCCCCGCTGCTCCGGCGCGGCTGCGAGCGGGTGGCGATCCGTTGCTGGCTCGACGCCATGGCCGGGCGCGCCCGGGTGGTCCGGCTGCAGGAAACCCCCGGCACGGGGCGGGTGCGCCTGCACCTGGTCGACGAGCTGAACGAGCGCCGCTGGCCGGCCCTCGTCACGCAGTCGTACACGCGCGCGGTGCTCCGCCGCGCCGGCACTCCCGACGAGTTCCTCGCCCGCGCGCTGGCGGGCAAGCGGCGCAAGGAATTCCGCCGCCAGCGGGCCCGGCTCTCCGAGCAGGGCGCGCTCGTCACCGACGAGCTCCTGCCCGGGAGCGATCCGCGCCCCTGGATCGGCGAGCTCCTCTCCCTGGAGCAGCAAGGCTGGAAGGGCCGGGCCGGGGTCGCTTCCCTCGCCGACCGTGCCTTTCTCGAGGAGATGGCGGCGGGCGCCGCCCGCGAGGGCAAGCTGCAGATCCTCGCCCTGCGCCTGGACGGCCGCCCCCTGGCGGTGAAGCTCAACCTCTTCGCCGGCGAAGGGGCCTTCGCCTTCAAGATCGCCTTCGACGAGAGCTTCGCCCGCTTCTCCCCTGGCGTGCTGCTGGAGCTGGACAACGTGGAGCGCGCGCACCGCCTGCCGGCGCTGCGCTGGATGGACTCGTGCGCGGCCCCCAACCGCTTCATGATCAACCACCTCTGGCCCGACCGGCGGGAGGTGCAGACGCTGTTCTTCGCCACCGGGACGCGGCGCGGCGCGCTCACCGTGGCGCTGGTCCCCTTGCTCCACTTCTTCCGCCGGCTGGCGGGTGGCGGATGAGCGGCGCGCTGGTGGAAGTCGACAAGGAGATCTGCGCGGCGTACTTCGACCGCAAGCCGTTCCACCTGCGCCATTCGCTCGCCGGCCATCCCCTGTTCGCGCTTCCCCGCCTGCTGGAGCTGGCCCGCGAGCTGCCCGAGCCGTTCGTGGAGTACAACGCCGGGGCGCTCCCGGTCGGGGTGCGTCCGGAGGACACGCCGCGCACCGGGCTCTCGCCGGAGGAGACCGTCCGGCGCATCGCCGAGTGCGGCTCGTGGATGGTGCTCAAGCGGGTGGAGCAGGACCCCGAGTACGGGGCCCTGCTCGACGGCTGTCTCGACTCCATCGCGGAGCAGGCGGGCGGCGCGCTTCCCCGCATGCTGCGCCGGGAGGGCTTCATCTTCCTCTCCTCGCCCGGCGCGGTCACCCCGTTCCACCTCGATCCGGAGCACAACTTCCTCCTCCAGATCCGGGGCGGCAAGACGGTGAGCATGTGGGACCGCGAGGACCGCTTCGTCCTCCCGGAGAGCGAGCTGGAGACGTTCTACGCCCGCTTCGTCCACCGCAACCTGCCCTGGCGCGACGTCTTCCAGACCACCGCCTGGGTGGTGCCGCTGCGGCCGGGACAAGGCCTGCACTTCCCGGTGGCGGTGCCGCACTGGGTGCAGAACGGACCCGAGGTCTCCGTCTCCTTCAGCATCACCTTCCGCAGCGGGGTCTCCGAGGGAAGGGAGCTGCTCTACCGGGCGAACGCGAAGCTGCGCACCCTCGGCCTCTCGCCACGGGCGCCCGGGCAATCGATCGTTCTCGATTCCACCAAGCGCGCCGCCTTCGCCGCGCTCGCCCGCCTCAAGCGCTCGCTGGTCCCGCCGGGCTGAGGCGGGCCCCGCAGGCGTGCTAGATCTCCGGGCCGATGAAACCCGCCCAGAAGCTCGAGGCGCTGCCCATGCCGCGCGAGACCCTGCTCCGCCTCTACCGGGAGATGGTGCGTCTGCGCACGCTCGACGAGCGGATGATGACCCTGCAGAGGCAGGGCAGGGTGGGATTCTACGGGGCCTGCACGGGGCAGGAGGCCGCCACCCTGGCCTCCGCCATCGCCCTGGAGCACAGCGACTGGATCTTCCCCGCTTTGCGCGAGGGCGGCGCCATGCTCCTGCGCGGCTTTCCCCTGGTCCCCTACCTCTGCCAGATCTTCGGCAACTCGGGCGACGAGACCAAGGGCCGGCAGATGCCCTCGCACATGGCCTCGAGGAGCGTGAACCAGGTGAGCTGGTCGAGCTGCATCGGCACCCAGCTTCCCCAGGCGGTGGGGGCGGCGATGGCGGCGCGCATCAAGGGCGACCGCACGGTGATCGCCGCCTACCTCGGCGACGGCGCCAGCAGCGAGGGCGACTTCCACGTGGCCATGAACTTCGCCGGCGTCTTCAAGGCGCCGGTGGTGTTCGTCTGCCAGAACAACCACTGGGCCATCAGCGTCCCCACCGCCCGGCAGACGGCCAGCGAGTCCATCGCCGTCAAGGCCACGGCCTACGGCTTTTCCGGGGTGAAGGTGGACGGCAACGACGCGGTGGCCGTCTACCGGGCGGTGAAGGAGGCCGTGGACCGGGCGCGCAGCGGCGGAGGGCCCTCGCTGGTGGAGTGCGAGACCTACCGGATCGGCGCCCACAGCTCTTCCGACGACCCGACCCGCTACCGCGACGAGCGCGAGGTGGAGGAGTGGCGCAAGCGCGACCCGCTGGAGCTGATGCGCTCGCGGCTGCACGCCTGGGGCCTGTGGACCGCCCTGGAGGAGGACGCCCTGAAGGCCAGGGTGCTGGAGGAGGTGAACGCCGCCATCGCCGAGGCGGAGAAGAAGCCCCCTCCGCCCCGCGAGTCGCTCTTCGACGACGTGTACCTGAACGCGCCCTGGTCCTTGCGCGAGCAGCGCGCCGAGCTGTTGGGCCAGTAGAATCAGCGCGTGACCAGGGTGCTGCAGATCCGCCGGCTGGGGCGGGTGGAGTACGAGGACGGGCTTTCGCTGCAGAAGCTCCTGGTGGAGGCGCGCGGCCAGGGCCTGGTGCCGGACACGCTGCTGTTGCTCGAGCACCCCAGGGTGATCACCCTGGGGCGGGGGGCGAAGGCGGGCAACGTGCTCTGGCCCCGGGCGCTGCTGGAAGAGCGGGGCTTCGAGGTGTTCGAGACCGATCGCGGGGGCGACGTCACCTACCACGGGCCCGGCCAGATCGTCGGCTACCCCATCCTGGACCTGAAGCCGGATCGCCGCGACGTGCGCAAGTACGTCGGCTCCCTGGAAGAGCTGATGATCCGGGTGGCGGCGTCCTATGGCGTCCACGCGGAGCGGGTGCCGGGACGCACCGGGACCTGGACCGCTGCCGGCAAGCTGGGCGCCATCGGCGTCCACATCTCCCGCTGGATCACCTCGCACGGCTTCGCCTTCAACGTGCGCACCGACCTCTCCGGCTTCGCCGCCATC
>DATKAG010000152.1:0-4903 GCA_035498355.1 Myxococcales bacterium
GCGGAGCGCTAAGGCGAGCCGGACGCCCGAGGAGTGAGCAGCGGAAGCGTAGTGGATCCTACGCTGAGCAGCGCAGCGACGAGGCCGTCCGGCGCAGCCCAGCGATCCGCGTTCGCAGGTATCAACACGCCCCGGTCGCGGGCCCTCAAGGCATGAAGCGGTACATGATCTGCTGCGTGGGATCGCTGCCCCCCACCCACACCGCCCAGTAGATCCCCTCGCTGGGCGTGGGCGCCACCCGCGGGGAGTAGCCGCTGATGTCCACCTTGGCCAGGTCCTGCGGGAAGATGCCGTCGACCGGCAGGTTGACCACGCCGTCCTCGTTCACCCACAGCACCCACCAGAAAGCGCCGGAGAGGTCGGAGTAGAGGAAGGGAAACACGTCGGTCTTGGCGGGCGAGGGGCCGCTGGCCACGCGCACATCCGTCCAGTCCAGCCCGTCGCTGGAAGTGGCCAGCATGGTCTCGGCGCTGGGGTCGAAGACGTTCTCCCCCAGGGCCTGGTCGTAGCGCGTCCAGGTCATGAGGAAGGAGTTGCCCGCCCGCTCCACCACCTGCGGGAAGGAGTCGTTCTGCGTCGAGTCCAGGCCGGTGAGCAGCACCGGCGAGTGCCAGCCGGCGCCGTCGAACACCACCACGCCCAGCTTCCTCTGCGTGTCGCCGCCGCGGTAGCCGGAGACGAAGTAGACGAGGATCCGGCCGTCGGCCGCGGCCACCACGTTGGGCATCTCGTCGTCGGGTCCGGCGGTCAGCTCCTGCGCCGCGGACTCGCTCCAGGTGAGGCCGTCGCTGGACACGTTGTGCAGGATGCGCCGGTCGGTGCCCGTGCAGCAGCCCGCCGTGCCCGGGCAATGCTGGGCGTCGAAGTAGATGCAGCCGTCGGGGAGCAGGTGCCAGCGCATCCAGGCGAGGTGGAAGTTTCCCCCTCCGCGCTCGCGGACCAGGCTGGGATAGAAGCTCCAGGCGTGGCTGTCGGTGGCCTGGCCAGGCGCGGACCAGCTCTTCCCGTCGGTGGAGCGGGTGACGAAGATCTCCTTGCGCGCCAGTCCGTCGGGATGCGTACCCAGGCGGTTGGAGTAGAAGGCGGCGAAGAGAGCGTCGGGGAACCGGTCGATCAGGATGCTGGGGTCCTCGTCCTGGCCGCTCTCGTTGCCGGGCGTCAGGGCCGCCGGATCGGTGGTGGAAAGATCTTCCAGGGGTGCGCGGCACGATTGCCTGGAGCCCCCGCAGGCGGCGAGGACCAGCACCAGCGCCGGCCGGAGGCGGCGGGGACGCATCGCCTGCGAATGTAGCATTGATTCCCGGTCAAAGAGGGCATTACCATGATGGGAGCGGCTCGCGATTCCCTGCGGCGATCATCAACCGGCTTCGGAGAGGGGGGCCTCCCTGCTAGCGGCGCTCCTGTGCTCGATGGCCATCGGGGTCAACCCGGTGGCCGAAGTGGTCGATCTTCATCCGGGAAGCTCGCGGGTCCTCTCCAGGGACGGGCAGCGTCTGGTCCACCTGGGCGGTTTCGCCGCCGTGACCGGCGCGCGCACGCCCGAGGCCGCGGCCCGGGCCTTCCTCGCCGCGCACGGGCCCGCCTTCGGCATCGGCGATCGCCGGGCGCTGGTGCTGCAGGGCACGCCTGTGGCAGGAACCGCGGGTCCGGTCCGCTTCGGCCGCACCATCGACGGGCTGCCCGTGTTCGGCGGCGATCTGGTGGTGGGCGTCGACGCCTCGAACCGCGTCTTCGTGGTCAACTCGGGCGATGTGGGCCCGGCAATCTCCGGCCGCCATTCCATCGGCGAGCCGGCCGCGGCGCAGGCCGCTCTCGCTTCCTTCCGCGGCACGGGCCCCGCCCGCCTGCAGGCCGGATGGCAGAGCTTCTTCGGCACGGTGCGGGCGGTCTACCGGGTGGACTTCATCGCCAGCCAGCCGGCGGGCGACTGGCGCATGCTCATCGACGGGGAGACGGGGCGCATCCTGGCCCGGTTCGACCTGCGCACCCGGGCCAGCGCGCCCGGGAAGGTGTACGAGATCTCGCCGGCGGAGACCGCGGCCGCCATCTGCCCGCTCAACGGCTCCAACCAGCCGACGGTCTGCGCCTCGCCCATCAGCGTCACCCTGCCCGACCTCACCACCGGGACCAGCCTGGTGGGCTCGCAGACGCAGGTCTTCAACTGCAAGGGCCTGAACGACCCCAGCAACCCGGCCAACGTGCCCGGCGCCTGCTCCCCGGTCAACGCCGTGAGCGGCGCCTTCAACTTCGCGGCCGACACCACCTTCGTCTCCACCACCGACGACTTCGCCGCCGCGATGGCCTACTTCCACCTCGACAAGCACGTCAGCTTCTTCAAGAAGCTCGATCCCACCGCGCCTCCCAACAGCGGGAACGGCGCCACCAGCCGGGCGCTGCGCGGGAGCCTCCCCGCGCTGGTGAACAACTTCGACCAGGGCCAGCCGTTCGAGAACGCCTTCTTCTCCCCCAACCTCGATGCCATGGTCTTCGGGCAGGGAGCGGCCGCCGACTACGCCTACGACGCCACCGTGATGTACCACGAGTTCACCCACGGGGTGGTCTGGGCCTGGGGCGGATTCAACCCGGAATTCGACGCGCTGGGAACCAACTGGGAATCCTCCGGGCTCAACGAGGGCACCGCCGACTCGATGGCGGTCGCGGAGACGGGCCGCAGCAAGGTGGGCAGCTTCCTGGGAGCGGTCAATCCGCCCGACTCCTTCACGGGCCGCGATCAGTCCGACCCCAACGCCAGCCGCAGCTGCCAGGGCGACGGCACGGTGGTCTCGCACTTCGGGGCCAACGGGATCAACGGCCTGGACGGCGAGGAGCACGACGACGGCGAGATCTGGAACGGCTTCTTCTGGGAGGTCTTCGACGGCCTGCGCTCGGCAGGGATCAAGGGCTGCTCCGGCAACTGCGAGGCGGGCGGCGCCCTCCAGTACAAGGCCCTGCAGCTGGCGGCGGGCACGGCCCCCACCTTCAACAGCTACTGGCAGACCTTCAAGGACGCCGCCGGCGCCCTCTTCCCCAGCAACGTGGCGGTGGCCAACTACGTCGACTGCGTGGCCCACCGCCGCAAGCTCGACCACTGCGATCGCACCGTCCCGGTCTACTCCGGCGAGCGCAAGGTGCTGGACGTGCGCGTGCAGTACTCCTCGTTCCAGATCGCCATCCCGGTGACCGGCGATTCTTCTGTGACCATCTGCAGCGGCGGGGGCACCCCCACCACCCTGCACGGGCGCGCCGGACAGCCGGTGCAGATCTCCTTCGGCGCCGGTGGCACCCCCACCTTTGCCGAGGACGGGACCGAGACCTTGACCAAGGCCTGCTCCGCGGGGGCCGACACGGTCACCCTGCAAGGAGGGGCCACCACCTGGTACCTGCTCTTTGACCTCGGATCCCCGAATGCGGGCGATCTGTTCCTGGTCACCGCGAACGGGGCGAACATCACCGTCCGCCCCGCCAACACCGCCCCTCCCACCTGCACCATCGCCGCCGTCAACCCGCTCTCCATCCAGCCCGCCTCGCTCAGCGTTCCTCCCAAGGGGCAGACCAACCTGACGGCTTCCGGCGGGTCGGGCACCGGGTTCACCTGGGCGCTGGTCACCAACGCTTCCGGGGGCAGCATCAACGCCACCACCGGCGCCTACACGGCGGGAGCGACGGGGAGCGTCACCGACGTGGTGAAGGTGACGGACTCGCTCTCCAACACCACCACCCGCAACGTCTCCGTCACCGCCGGCGTCTCCATCACTCCGGCCAGCCCGTCGACCTCGCCGGGCGGGGGCGTCGCCTTCTCCGCCAGCGGCGGGTCCAACAGCGGCTTCACCTGGGCGATGGCGACCAACGCCTCCGGAGGCAGCATCAACGCTTCCAGCGGCGCGTACACGGCGGGAGCGACGGGCAGCGTCACCGACGTGGTCCGCGCCACCGACTCCCTGGGCAACGTGGCCACGGCCAACGTCACCGTCGGCCCCGCCTCGGGCGGAGGGGGCGGGGGCGGCGCCGGTGGAGGTGGCGGCGGCGGTACGGGCGGAGGCGGAGGCGGTGGCGGCGGAGGGTGCAGCGCGGCGGGAGAGGCTCCGCTGCTGGCGCTGGGGCTCCTGGCGCTGCTGCGATTCCGGCGCCGGCGGGAACGCTCTTGATCCCCCTGCTCCTCGCGGCGGCGGCCGCCTCGGGAGGCGCCGCGGAGTTCCTGGCCGCGTATCCGGGCGCGTCGGTGATCCTGACGGGCGACAGGACGCGGATCACGCACGCCTCGGGGTTCGAGGCGCCGTCGTCGGGCAGCACGCCGGCGGCCGCCGCCCTGGCTTTCCTGGGAAAGCACCACGCCGCCTTCGGCATCGGCAAGAGGCAGCACCTTCAGGCCCGCAGCCATCCCAGGGCGGGGCAGCCGGCGAGCATCCACGTGGAGCGCCGCATCGACGGCCTGCCCGTCTTCGACGGCGACCTGGTGGTGGGGGTGAACGGCGCGGGCGCGGTGACCCTGGTGAACGGCACGGACGTGCCGGAGAAGATCGGCGGGAAGGTCCACGTCACCCGCCAGGCGGCCATCGCCGCGGCGCAGGCGGCCATCCCCGACCTTCAGACCTCCGACTCCCCCAAGGCGACGCGCGGCTGGCGGGCCGCGGGCAAGGGCGTCATCCCCGTCTGGCGCGTGGACTTCGCCGCCTCGCGCCCCAGCGGCGACTTCCGCACCTACGTGAGCGCGGACACGGGAAAGGTCCTGCAGCGCACCAACCTGCGCAGCACCGCGCGTCCGCCCGGCGTGGCCCCGGCGAAGCCGGACCTGCAGGCGGAGCCGCAGAAGAAGTAGGCGCTCATTCCCCGTTCCGCAGGAACGTGGGGATGTCCAGCTCGTCCTCCGTCGCGCCCGTCATCTGCCGCAGCTCTTCCCAGGAGA
>DATKAG010000153.1:0-6466 GCA_035498355.1 Myxococcales bacterium
TGGAGAAAGCCTGCCCGTGCGACGAGGCGCCGTGCCGCGGGCCCAGCCCGCCTCCGGGGACGCCCAGGTTTCCCGTCAGCGCCGGCAGGCAGGAGACGGCGCGCGCGCCCTGCCAGCCGGCGGCCCCTTTGTACATCGAGCTTCCCCCCACCAGGATCATGGCCGGCCGGGTGGAGGCGTAGCGGCGGGCGAGGGCAATGATGCGCTCCGAAGCGATGCCGGTGATGGCAGCCGCCCACCGCGGATCGTGAGCCTTCAGGTGGGCCGCGAGCTCCTCGAAGCCGACGGTGTGATCGGCCACGAACGCCGCGTCGTACAGGCGCTCCTCCACGATCACCTGCATCATCCCCAGCGCCAGGGCGGCGTCGGTCCCCGGCCGCAGCAGCAGCGTTTCGTCCGACTGCGCCGCGGCCTCGGTGCGGCGGATGTCGATGGTGATCACCTGCGCGCCCCGCCGCCGCGCCGCCGCCAGGTGGCGGCCGGTGTTCGGCTGGCTGGCCAGGTTCGCGCCCCAGAGCAGGATGAGGTTGGCGTGCGCGCCCATGTCCTCCTTGGTGTGCGTGCGCAGGATCCCGGTGAGGCCCAGGCCGAATCCTCCCAGCCCCCAGCAGATCTGCGAAGGGTGCCACCACTGGCAGCCGTAGAGGTTGGCGAACCTGCGCAAGAGCTCGGAGGAGAGGCGGGTGCCGTAGTTGTTGGCGAAGAGCCCGTGCCCGGACCAGGTGCCCACGGCCGGGGCCCCCGCGGCGCGCGCCCGGGCGGCGATGGTGTCGAGCGCGTCGTCCCAGGTGGTGCGCTGCCAGCTCCCGGAGCGGGCGGCGCGGCGGAGCGGGTGCACGATCCGTCCCGGGTTGCCGATGATCTCCTTGGCCGCGTGGCCGCGGATGCAGAGGAAGCCGCGGCTGTCGGGGTTGTCGGGATCGCCGCGGATGCCCGAGAGCTTGCCGTCCTCGATGTCGACCAGCATCCCGCAGAGCGTGGGATGGCAGTTCATCGGGCACATGGTGCGGACGGTGCGCAAGGGCATCGCCGCGGGCTTCAGGCGCGCGACTGCCGCTGGACGGCCACGGCGGAGATGCGGGCCTGGCCCACGCCCAGGGCCACCACGGCCGCCAGCGCCTGGAAGACGGCCACCCCGTAGAGCACCGCGGAGAACATCCCGTTGTCCATGAAGCGGCCGAAGAGCAGGGGCGCGGTGGAGAGGCCGACGTCGAAGCCGGAGTAGACGAATCCGTAGATGCGGCCGAAGGAGCGCTGGCCGAAGCGCTCCATCGCCGCCTTGCGCACCAGCAGATCGCGCGAAGGGGTGGCGGTGCCGGTGCAGAAGCCGATCCCCGCCATCAGCGGCGCCACTCCGGCCGGCGGGACGCCGCCCGCCGCCAGGAGGAGGGCCAGCGCAGCCGCGGACACCAGGAGGGCCGCCACCAGGCGCTCGTGCGCCTCGTAGCGCGCGGCGAGGAAGCCGCCCACCGCGATGCCGCCGGCGCCGCCCAGGAGGTAGAAGGTGAGCGCGGAGGCGGCGACGGTCAGCTCCAGCCCGTAGACGCTCTTCAGCACCGAGGGGCCGAAGTTCTGCAGCGCCCCGAGACCCATGGTGGAGGCGACGAAGAAGAGGAAGCACATCCACACCGGGCCCACGCCGAGGAAGGCGAAGCGGGACTCGCGGCGGCCGGAAGCAGCCGCCTCCTCGTGCCCGGCCCGGGGAGCAGGGCCGGTCACGATGGTCCGGAGCACGATCAGCGACGTCAGGGTCGTGGCGGCCAGGGCGGCGGCGCCCAGTGCGGCCGTGCGCCAGCCGGAGAGGGCAGCCAGGCCGGCCATGCACACCGGGGCGGCGGCCCATCCCAGGTTGCCGGCGAGGCCGTGGGCGGAAAAGGCGTGGCCCAGGCGGCCGGGGGAGACGCGGCGGTTGAGGACGGTGAAGTCGGCCGGGTGGAAGACGGAGTTCCCCGCGCCGGCGAGGATGCCGGCGGCGAGCAGGGCGGGATAGCCGTGCGCGCCGGAGAGGGTGAGGGCGGAGAGGAAAAAGAGGGAGAGGCCCGCCCAGAGCACGCGCTGCGCCCCGTAGCGGTCGACGGCGAACCCGGCCAGCGCCTGCCCCACGCCGCTGACCACGAAGAAGGCGGTGGTCAAGGTGCCGGCCTGGGTGAAGTTGAGGTGGAAGTCCGCCATCAGCCAGGGAAAGAGCGAAGGGATGACGAGGTGGAAGAAGTGGGAAGTGCCGTGGGCGAAGCCGATCAAGGACATCACCCGCACGTCGCCCGCGCGGGTGGCGGGAAGGCTGGCCTCCATCTGCATCGCCGGTCTCATCGGTCGGGCACCACTGGTTTGAGGGGTCGCTCGTTCACGGAGAGCTGGAAGACGTCGGGGCGGGAGTAGTGGCCGGCCACGTCCAGGTCGTACTTGCCCCGGGCGATTTCGTCGAGGTCCAGCTCGGCGCAGAGTGTCGCTTCCTCGTCGAACAGGGGGCCGGCCAGCACCTTGCCCGCCGGGTCGATGATGCAGCTTCCCCCGCGCATCAGCAGGGTCTGCGGCGCCTCGCCCAAGGCGTTGGGGATGTCCTGCGGGAGGTCGGAGCGGCGCAGGACCTGGCAGGCGGTGAGGACGAAGCACCGGCCCTCCAGGGCCACGTGGCGCATGGTCGGCAACCAGGTCTCGCGGTCGTCGGCGGTGGGGGCGCAGTAGAGCTGCACGCCCTTGGCGTACATGGCCATGCGCAGCATGGGCATGTAGTTCTCCCAGCAGATCACCGCCCCCAGCCGGCCCAGGCGGGTCTGGAGGACCGGGAGGGTGGAGCCGTCGCCGAAGCCCCACACCAGGCGCTCCGCCGCGGTGGGCATGAGCTTGCGGTGCTTGCCCAGAAGGTCCCCCTGGTCGGAGAAGAAGAGGACCGTGCAGTAGAGGGTGCCGAGGTCGCGCTCGATCACCCCCAGCACCAGGTGCAGGCGGTGCTCGCGCGCGATTTGGCCCATCCGCTCCACGTCCGGCCCGGGGACCTCGACGGCGCTCTCGAAGTAGCGGCGGAAGTGGTCGCGGCCTTCGCGCGTGCGCCGGCCGACCACCGCCCCGAAGTCCAGCCCCTTGGGGTAGGCGGAAACGAAGGCCTCGGGGAAGAGGGCGATCTCCGCCCCTTGCTTCGCCGCCCCGGCGGCCAGGCGCTCCAGCTTGTCCAGGGTCCGCGCCCGATCGAAGGCCACCGGCGCCGCCTGCACCACCGCCGCGCGGACCTTCATGCGGCCGCTCCGGCGATGGCCGGCGGACCGGCCGGCGCTTCCCCGACGCGCCAGCCGAGCCAGAGGACGGCGAGGGCCATGGCCGTCAGCACCACGAGGATGGCTACCTGGGAAACGGTGCTGAAGAGGGTCAGGGTTCCGCTGGAGAGGCCGCTGAAGGCGATGCCCACGACCGGCAGGACGGGAGCGCCGCACCCGGTCAGGCTGCAGGGGCCGGTGGTGAGCCCGAGGACGCTGGTCACCGCCCCCGCGACGCCCGCGGGACGCGCCGCCTTGGCCCCCATGCCGCAGGCGATCCCCTGCCGGCGGCGGTACGACCAGAGGGCGAAGTAGGCGCCGAACACCAGCGAGGTGAGGGCGATGCGTGCCAGCGCCGGGACGTCGATGAGGAACCCCCAGTCGACTTCCTGTCCGCCCTGTTCGTCGGCCGTCACCCAGGCGATGGCCATGTTGGAGAGGAACTCCAGCTTCTTTCCCAAGGCCTCGTCGGACTTCAGATACTCCGGCAGCCGCGGAAGCCAGGGGTTGAAGGTGAAGAAGTCCGGGGGCCTGCGCGCGAGGGAAAGGATGATCACCGGCGCGGTCAGGTTGAAGAGGGCGACCAGGGCGGCCACGCCCAGCACCACCCCGGCGCGGCTCTTCAGGGCCGCCTTGATGCCGCGGAACGTCCGGGCGATGGCGGTCAGGGTCTTGTGCAGCATCCGGCGCCGTCCTTTGCAAGGCCGGAGGATACGTGATGAGGGCGACCATCGCCAACCCGAAGCGTTGACTTCGACACTTTGCGCGTGATAGCGGCGAAGGTCCATTCCTGTCTGGCCCAGCGAACCCGAGGGGGCATCACATGTCAGGACGACCGACGCGGCGGGATTTTCTCTCTCAGCTTGGTGTGACTGCAGCAGCGGCCATCGGAGGCTCGGTGGCGGGAGTAGGCATGGCCTCGGTGGCCCATGCCCAGGAGAAGCCGAAGGGGAACATCCCCGACAAGCCCTTCAAGATCGGCCACATGACCTTCTTCACCGGCGCCGGCGCGGTGCTGGGGGAGCCGATGTACAAGGGCAACCTCCTCGCCGCCGACGAGATCAACGCGCAGGGCGGCCTGCTGGGGAAGAGGAAGATCGAGATCCTCAAGGCCGACGAGGCGGCGGGCACCGATGCCAACACCAAGGAGATGCGGCGCCTCAAGCTCGCCGAGAAGATCGACATGTTCATGGGGATCACCTCCAGCGGCAACACCCCGGCGCTGGGCCCCGTGGCGGAAGAGCTGAAGCTGCTCACCATCTTCATCGACGGCTGCACCGACTTCCTCTTCGACAAGGCGGTGCCGAACCCGCGCTACATCTTCCGCATCACCAACATCCAGTCGGCCGACGGGTCCACCTGCGCGCTGGGCGTGGCCCACACCTGGCCGAACACCAGGAAGGTGGCGCACATCCATCCCGACTACTCCTACGGGCGCAACTGCTACGACCACTTCAGCATCGTCACCAAGAAGCTCCTGCCCCACGCCCAGAACGTCTCCGAGGCCTGGCCCAAGCTCTTCTCCACCGACTTCACCCCGCACATCACCAAGACGCTGGCGGCCAAGCCTGATCTGTTGGTCACCTCGCTCTGGGGCGGCGACTACGTCGCCTTCTACAAGCAGGCCCTGCAGCACGGCCTCTACGAGAAGATGAAGGTGGCCACCACCCTGGCGCTGGGCTCGGCCCCGCAGTCCATCGGCAAGGACCACCCCGAAGGCGTGCTCAGCGGCGTGCACGCGAACTACCACTTCAGCTATCCGGCGGGGAACCGCTGGCCGCTGAACAAGGCGTTCGTGGAGAAGTACCACGCCAAGTTCAACGAGTACCCGAACTTCCAGGCGGAGGGGGCGTACACCGCCACCCACGCCCTGAAGACGGCGGTGGAGAAGGCCAACAGGCTGATGGGCGGCTGGCCGGACGACGACGCCATCATCAGCCAGCTGGAAGGGATGATGCAAGCGGGGCCGGGCGGATACGTCTACATCCGTCCCGACAACCACCAGGGGTACAAGGACGCCATCACCGGCTTCAGCAAGAACGTGCCGGAGTACCCGTTCCCCATCCTCGACCCGGACCGGATCATCACCATCCCCATCCGCAACATCACCGCCCCTCCGGGATGGCCCAAGGGCGAGCCGACCTCGACCTATACCTGGATCGACCAGACCTGGCCCCAGGTGAAGGCAAGCTGAACCGAGTCAGGTGGACATCCTCGTCATCCACCTGTTCAACGCGCTCCTCTACGCGTCGGTGCTGTTCCTCATCGCCGGCGGGTTGAGCCTCATCTATGGCGTGATGCGCATCGTCAACCTGGCGCACGGGAACCTCTATGCGCTGGGGGCATTCATCACCGCCTCGGTGGTGGGGCAGTGGTTCGCGGGGTCCACCTCGGGCTGGCTCTTCCTGCTCATCCCGGCCGGGGCGGTGGGGGCGGCGCTCGTGGGGGCCCTGATCGAGCCCACGCTGCTCCGCCGCTTCTACCGCCGGCCGGAGGAGTACCAGCTGCTCGTCACCTTCGGCATCCTCATGGTCCTCGAGGACCTGATGCGCTTCATCTGGGGTCCGTACCCGATCTCTGCCACCAGCCTGTTCGAGAAGATGGGGAGCCTGCGGGTCGGGGACTGGATCTATCCCCGGTACAACCTGCTGGTGATCGCCATCGGCGGGTTGGCCGGGGTGTTCCTCTGGGCGCTCATCTACCGGACCAAGTTCGGGGTGCTGCTCCGGGCCACCTCGCAGGACATGCGGCGGGCCTCGGCGCTGGGGGTGAACGTCAACCTGGTCTACGTGGAGGCGTTCACCATCGGCTGCTTCATGGCCGGTCTGGGCGGGGCGATCATCGTGCCCGGCCAGTCGGCGGTGCTGGGGATGGGGGTGGACGCGCTGGTGCTCGCCTTCATCGTGGTGGTGGTCGGGGGCCTGGGGAGCCTGGAAGGGGCGCTCTTCGGGGCCCTGATCGTGGGGGTGGTGCGGGAGGTCGCCATCAGCACCTTCCCCGAGCTGGAGCTGGCCGTCCTGTACCTGATCGCCGCCATCGTCCTCCTGGTGCGCCCGGCGGGGCTCTTCGGGAAGACGGCGTGAGCGAGATCGCCCTGAGGATTCCCGCCGCCCGACGGTCGCCGCTGCGCATCGTGGTCTGGGCGGCGATCCTGGCGGTGATCCTGGCGCTGCTGCCGCTGGTGATGGATTCCTACCGCACCCTGCAGCTCGCCT
>DATKAG010000154.1:0-5607 GCA_035498355.1 Myxococcales bacterium
GTCGTCGCCGTGGTGGTGGTCGTCGCGGTCGCAGTCCCGGTGGCGGTGGTGGGAGCGGCTGTTGCGCAGGAAGGAGACGAAGTCGCGGGCGGCGGCGAAGCCCAGGCCGGTGACGGTGGGGTTCTTGGCGGTGTAGAGCAGCTCGTAGATGTGGTTGGTGTCGAACCCGCCCTGCAGGCACACCTTGAGGGTGCTGGGCACGCCGGGGAAGGGCACGGCGCTGCAGTCGGCGAAGGCCCACTGGTTGTTGGGGATCAGCACCCGCGGATCGGTCTGGTGCACGCGCTGGGTGAGGGTCGCTCCGGAGTTGTCGGTGCTCACCGCCTCGTAGGCCGGAGGAGCGGTCACGTCCTGCGTGCTGTCGGGCGAGCTGAGGATGTACTCGGAGCGGACCCGGCCGGTGACGTCGCGGCCGTCCCGGTGGCGGGCCACGGGCAGGTAGATCTTCACCCCGCTGGTGATGTCGCCTTCCCACCCGGCCCAGGCCATGGTGTAGCCGTTCCGCTCCAGCCAGCCGTCGCCCTGGGCGGTGGCGCTGCCCCCGATGTTGAAGCTGGTGGAGTTCTTGTTGCCCCGGTTCACGTCCTCGTAGAGGAGCACGCCGTTGGAGCGGCTCATGTCCACGGGCTTGAGGATGGAGATGTCGGCGGAGAACTCCACATTGCCGCGGCGGTTGCGGGGAGCGAGCTTGATGTCGGTGATCACCTCGTTGAGCGGATCGTCCGGATCGACCTCGTAGTAAGCGATCCCGTCCAGCTGCTCGTACGCTCCGGTGTTGGGAAACACGAACCCCCCGTACGCGGGCACGCGGGTATTGATGACGATCCGGGTGATGTTCGCCTGCGCCGGCAGGACGCCGGCGCAGAGAAGCGTCAACGCAACGGCTGCCGACAACTTCAGCTTCATCGCCATGATGGATTCCCTCTCCAGTTCGGTTGCAGGGAGCAACGGGGATCCACGACGAATGTCGCAGCCCCCCGCGCCAGCTGACACTGGCGAGCGCCTCTTCGGTCGTGTCGAAGAGCGAAGTCAAGGCGCGCCGGGGCGGAGGCGGCGCCTCCGGTTCACTTCCTTGCGTCGCCAGGCCCGGGCCAGCGCTCCCCGGTACAGCTCGCCCTCCGCCGCGTGTACCAGCGGATGCGAGCGCAGCACCGTGCCCAGGTCGGGGAGCGGCCTCGCCGCCCGGGAGCAGGGCGGCGCGGTCGAGATTGCACCGGCCAGCGAGGGCGGCGGCGAGGGCGCGTAGCGCCGCCTCCGCCCTCTCCATCGAACGGCGCGCGGCCGACTCGATGAGGGGGCGCATCTCCGCTTCCGCCAGCCCACCCTCGTAGCCCTGGTGATGGACGGCGGCGGAAGCGGAGCCCTCCAGCATCGTCACCTTCTCCTTGGCGAGTATTTCCAGGCCCTCTCCCGCGCTCGCCACCACCACCGCCCAGGCCCATCCGGTGTGCGCCTCGAGGCCGATCGCTGCGGGAGGGGTGCGCGGCACCCGGAGAGCATACCAACCCGCACCCCCCGGCCTCTTCTCGCACAGCCGCTGCTTGACGCTTTACCCAGAAAAAACGTTAGTTCCGTTCTTCGAGGGGCGGATGCGATCGCAGTGGACCATGGTCTCGATTCCGGCGCTCGCGCTGCTGTTCGCGTGCGGGCAGGCCGAGCCGCGTTGCGACGGCGTGAGCAGCGCCATCGTCACCAGCTACTCCGCCGATCCGGGCTGCACCAGCCCGGTGGGGGTGTGCACCACGGGCAACGTCTCCTCGGGCAACCTGGCGGGCACCACGCAGTTCACCGCGCTCACGCTTCAGGCCGGGCCCTCGCCGGACCTCCACCTCTATACCGGCGATCTGACCATCACCACCGCCTCGGGAACGGTCACCCTGCGCGACTCCGGCATCCTCAACTCCACCACCGGCTATTACTTCGAGGTCCAGCAGGTGACGGACGCCACCGGCGCGCAAGAGGGGAGCAGCGGGATCCTCATCTCCGAGGGCTTGGCCACCGCCACGGGATTCGAAGGCAGCCTGAGCGGCTCGCTCTGCCTGATGGAGTGAAGAGGCTCACGTCTTCTCGAACGCCAGCCGCTGCGCGGGGCGGAAGCCGAAGGCGTGCAGGAAGCGCCGCAGCTTCCCGTCCTCCGGGCCGACCTCCGTCTCCAGGCGCTCCACGTGCAACGCGGCCAGGTTCTCGATCAGCTGGGTGAGCAAGGCCCGCGCGTAGCCCTTGCCCGTGAAGCCCGGATCGACCCCGATGGTGTCGAGCGAGGCCGTGGCCTGCAGGCGGCCGAAGTCGCCCAGGTCCACCCGGGCCATCCCGAACGCCACCACGAACCCGTCGTCCTCCACCACCTGCGAGACCGCGATGGCGGACTCCTGCAGCGCCTCCTCGAACTTGCGCTGCAGGTAGCCGGCGCGGTTCAAGCCGGTGATGCGCTGGTCCACCCGCACCACCCAGTCGAAGTCCCCGGCGCGGAGCTGGCGCACCAGCGGGGGCGGGGTCTCGATCTCCTCGTCGGTGGCGGGGAGCGGCATGCGGTGCACGGCCCGCTCCAGGATCTGCCGGGGCGCCAGCTTGAAGCCGGTCCGGTCCAAGAGGCGCAGCAGGGCATGCTCGCGCCAGTCGGCCTGGGTGCGGAGCGCCTTCGCTCCGCCCCGGGCCGCGAGCTCCGCCAGTTCCGCCAGCAAGCGCCGGCCGATCCCGCCGCGCTGCGCGCCCGGATCCACCCCGATGGTCTCCAGCACCACCGCCGGCTCGCGGCCGCCGAACTCGCCCTCGGCGCGGCGGGCGAGGAGGAAGCCCGCCAGGCCCTTGGGGCCCTCGGCGGCGAGCTGCAGGTGCCCCTTGGGCCGGCGCAGCGCGGCGGCCAGCCGCCTCTCGAAGTAGCCGCGCCGCGCCTGGCCGCCCACGCGCGCGTCGAGCGCCACCACCGCCTCGAAGTCGCCGCCAGTCAGGGGACGGATCTTCGCGTCGCTCATCGGGACTCCCCCAGGGATCCGATCTCGCGGCGGACGTCGCGAGCTATCGCTTGGTCCCCCGGGCCGCGACCTGGTCGCTGGCCGCCGGGGCGCCCTCCTCCGGCCGGGCGGGAAGCTGCTTGGCCTCCTGCTCGGACGCGGCGGAATCGTCCTCCTGGATGGAGCTGAGCCCCTTCTTGAAGCTCTTGATGGCCTGCCCCAGGCTGCTGCCCAGCTGCGGAAGCTTGGAGGGGCCGAAGAACAGCAAGGCCAGCGCCAGCACGACCACGATCTCCCCGAAACCTAGCCTCATCGGAGCCTCCGGACGGCGACCTTACCCCCGCGCCCGCCGCGATGCCAGCGCCGTCCGGCCGCCCCCCTGGATGGTTACAATCGAGCCATGGACGAGCGGGTGGAGAAAAGCGAGGAAGAGTGGCGGCGCCAGCTCACCCCCGAGCAATTCCGGGTCCTGCGGGAGAAAGGAACCGAACGGGCGTTCACCGGCGCCCTCTGGGACGATCACGAGCCCGGCCGGTTCCTCTGCGCGGGCTGCGGGGCGGAGCTCTTCCGCGCCGAGGACAAGTTCGACAGCGGCACCGGCTGGCCGAGCTTCACCCGGCCCGCCGTCCGGGGCGCCCTGGCCGAGGAGCGCGACAGCAGCCACGGGATGGAGCGGGTGGAGGTGAAGTGCCGCCGCTGCGGCGGCCACCTGGGCCACCTCTTCCCCGACGGCCCGGCGCCCACGGGCGAGCGCTTCTGCATCAACTCGGCCTCCCTGAAGAAGGCGCGCTGATCCCGCTTGCCTCCGCTTCCGCGATGATTACGGATGAGGAATGGACGACGATCGCGTCGAGTATCCCTGCGCCCGCTGCGGCGCCCTCAACCGCATCCCCCGCTCCCGCCTGCGCGAGGATCCGCGCTGCGGCCGGTGCAAGGAGAGCGTCTTTCCCGACCATCCCGTCGCGGCCAGCGACGCCACCTGGAAGCGCGAGGTGGAGGACTGCCCCATTCCCGTGCTGGTCGACTTCTGGGCGCCCTGGTGCGCTCCCTGCCGTTCGGTGGCCCCCGTGCTGGAGCAGGCCGCCCGGGAGCGCAAGGGGAAGCTGAAGATCGTCAAGCTGAACGTCGACGAGAATCCCCGCACCTCCGCCGTCCACCAGGTGCAGTCCATCCCCACCTTGATCCTGCAGCGCGGCCCGTTGCTCGTCGGCCGGATGGCCGGCGCCCTGCCCAAGGACGACCTGGACGCCTTCATCGACCGCTACGTCTGAGTCACGCCGGGCGGTCGCCGAGGAAGAGGCGCCCGACCTCGGGATCGGCCAACAGCTCCGCGCCGGTGCCCACCTTGGCCACCTCGCCCGCCACCAGCACGTAACCCACGTCGGCGAACTCCAGCCCCTTCTTCGCGTTCTGCTCCACCATCACGATGGCCTTGCCCTCGTTGCGCCGCAGGTCGGAGAGGATCTCGAACACCAGGTCGATGTACCGCGGCTCCAGCCCGATGGACGGCTCGTCCACCAGCAGCACCCGCGGGTTCATCACCAGCGCCCGGGAGATCTCCAGGAGCCGGCGCTCTCCCCCGGAGAGCACGCGCGCCGGCTGGTACCGCCGGTTCGCCAGCCGCTGGTACCTGGAGAACACGCGCTCCGCGGCCTCCTTCGCCTGCTCGGGCCGGGGGAGGAGATATCCGCCCATCCACAGGTTCTCCTCCACCGTCATGTCGGGAAACACCGAGTTGTCCTGGAGGATGTAGGCCACGCCGGCGTCCTTCAGCTTCTGGTTGGGCGGCAGGCGGGTGATGTCCCGCCCTCCCACCTGGACGCTGCCCGCCTGGACGCGGGTGAAGCCGTAGATGGAGTGCAGCACGGTGGACTTCCCCGCACCGTTCGGGCCGATCAGGCAGATGGCGCGCCCGGCGGAGACCATCAGATCCACCCCGTGGAGGATCTCCATCTTCCCGTAGCCCGCGTGGAGCCCGGAGACGGAGAGCACCGGCTCCCCGCCGGCGAGGGCGGCGATGCGGGCGAGGGAGGGCCGCCCGCCGCCGGTGGCCTCCGTCACCGCGCCCCCAGGTAGGCGTCGAGCACCCGCGGATCCTGCCGGATCTGCCCCGGGGTGCCCTCGGCCAGAAGCTCCCCGTGCGCCAGGCAGTAGACGTACTGCACCAGCTCCATGATCACCCGCATGTTGTGCTCGATCACCAGCAGGGTGATCCCGAACTGCTCGTTGACCTTGCGCAGGCGATCGAGCAGCCCGTTGATCAACGTCGGGTTGATCCCGGCGGTGGGCTCGTCGAGCAGGAGCATGCGCGGGCCGCTCATCAGCGCCATGGCCAGCTCCAGCAGCTTCTGCTGGCCGAAGGAGAGGTCGCCGGCGCGCAGGTGGCGCTTGGGAAAGAGCCCGACGAACTCGAGGAGCTCGTCGGCCTTGCGCAGGTCCGGTTCCGGGGTGCGCTGGAACATCGATCGCCAGCCCAGGCCGGAGGTGGGAACGCTGATGGCCATGTTCTCCACGCAGGTCATTCCCCCGTAGACGCGGGTCTGCTGGAAGGTGCGGAGAAGCCCCAGCCGGGCGATCTCCGGCACGCGCAGGCGGGAGATCTCGCGCCCCTCGAAGCGCACGGAGCCGGCGTCGACGGGGTGGTGGCCGACGATGG
>DATKAG010000155.1:0-12214 GCA_035498355.1 Myxococcales bacterium
AGGGAGGTGCGCCGCGGCCGCCAGCGCCCACGACCCTCGGCAAGCGCCCCCCGCCCCGGACGGGCGCGCGGAAGACCTCCGGCGCACCCTGGCGAAGGCGGTGGCCCGGGTCTGCCCTCCGGACCTGGCCAGCCAGCGCGACGACCTGGTCCAGTCCGCCGTGCTCCGGGTCCTGGAGATCGAGCGCAAGGGTGAGGCAACCGCGCCGCTTCCGGCGTCTTATCTCTGGCGGGTGGCGTTCAGCGTCATCGCCGACGAGATGCGCCGCCGCCGCAGGAGCCTTTTGGTGCCTGCCAGCGCCACAGGGGAGGGGGAGCCTCCGGATCGGAACTCCCCGGCCCCCCAGCCGGAGCTCGCCCGGGCGATCGAGGCGTGCCTGGAGCGCCTGGTGGAGGCGCGCCGGCTGGCGGTCCTGCTCTGGCTGCAGGGGTTCCAGACCCCCGACGCGACGCGGGTGCTGCGCTGGCCGCCGAAGCGGGTGCGCAACGCCACCTTCCGCGGCCTCAGCGATTTGCGCGCCTGCTTGCGGGCCAAGGGGGTGGCGCCGTGAGCGAAAACGCCCTCGAGGAGCGGCTGCGCGACGCCTTCGGAGGCAGGCCCGCGCCCCGGCCCGCCTGCGGGGCCGATCCCCAGGCCATCTGGCGCGCCATCCAGGGCGAGGCGGGGGAGCGCGAGACGCGCGATCTGCTGGCGCATGCGGTGCATTGCGCCGATTGCGATCTCGCCTGGCGGCTGGGCCGGGAGCTGGGGGCGGCGCTGGGTCCGGCGCCACAGCGGCCGGCGGAGATCGTCCACCTGCGGCGCTGGACCGCGGTGGGCGCCATCGCCCTGGCCGCGGCCGCCGCGGTGCTGCTCTTGCCCGTCTTTCCCCGCCAGCGCGCGCCCGGACCTTCCTTCCGCGAGGAACCGGCGGAGTCGGTCTCCTCGCTGGTTCCCCAGGGCCCTTTGCGCCGCGATCGCTTCCTGCTCCGCTGGGCGGCCCTGGCCCCGGGGACGCTCTATTCCCTGAGCGTGGCCCGGCCCGACCTGACGCAGCTCTATTCGGCCAACGGGATCGAGGCGTCCGAGCACCAGGTCCCGGCGCAGGCGCTCGCCGGGGTTCCGGCGGGCGGCGAAGTGCTCTGGCGCGTCGAGGCCAGGCTTCCCGACGGCCGCCGGCTCAGCTCGCGCGCGTTCTCCGCCCGGGTCGAGTGAGCCGGTGGGCCGCCGCGCTCTCCTTTTCTCCCTGCTCTGCGCATCGTCTGCGGCGGCGGCCGATCCGCCGCCCCTCTCGCTCGCCACCTGCGACCGGCAGGTGCGCGAGCAGCCCGGCCGGCAGGAGGCCTGGTCCTGTTTCCTGGAGCTGGCACACGAATGGAGCGGGGGACGCGCGCCCGTCCTGCGCCATCTCCAGCGCGCCGTCGCCCGCTCGCCGGCCGATCCCCTCCCGCGCCTCTGGCTGGGCGTGCTCGCCCACGACGCCGGCCAGGCGGCGCGCGGCGAGCCCCTGCTGCGCAAGGCGGCCGCGGATCTCCACGCGCGGGGCGATCTGCCCGGCGAGGTCCTGGGGCGGGCCGAGCTCTCCGTCCTGCTCTGCTATGCGGGCCGGGGCCCCGAGGCGCAGCCGGAGCTTTCGGCCGCGAGCGAGGCGGCGGCGCGCAGCGACGACCCCGAGTCGGGCGCGGAGGCCCTGCGCGCCAGGGCGGTCTGCGCGCGCAAGGCGCACGACCATGCCTCGGCCATCGCCCTGGCCAGGCAGACCGTCGCCTCGCTGCCGGCGGCGCCCGCCTCCTTCCGCGGCCGGCTCCTCCTGCAGCACGCCCTGGACGAGCTGGGCGCCTCCTACAGCGACACCGGCCGGCACCGGGACGCCTTCGAGGTCTACCGCCGGCTGGCCGCCCTGCCGCTGCGCGACCGGTTCTTCGAATCCATCCTCCGCCACCGGCTGGTCTCGCAGTCGATCTCCCTGGCCGACGAAGGGGAGCTGGGCTGGGAGGAGGTCGACCGCCGCATCCGCGATTCTCTGGAGATGGAGAAGCTCTTGCCCTCGCCGCATTGGGGACCCTCCGTCACCCGGATCCTCCAGGCCGCCCGGCTCGGGTCCTCGCCCGCGACGGTGAGGGAGCTGGAGGAGGCGGTGACGTTCTGGCGGCCCCGGGCGGCCTGGGGGGTGCTGACGGCGGATCGGCTCCTCGCCAAGGCCGCGATCGACCTCCACCCGGAGGATCCCGCCGCCGCCCTCGCCAGGGTGGAAGAGTCGCTCGCCCTCTCGCGGGCCAGCAAGAACCGCTGGGAGGTGGGCATGGGCCTCCTGATCCGCTCCTACCTGCACCGCCACGGCGGGTCGCGCGCGCAGGCCACCGCCGACGGCCTCTCGGCGCTGGACGAGATGGACGCGGTGCGCGACTCCCAGTCCGGCGAGATGGTGCGCGCCTGGACCTCGTCCGAGTCGTCCTTCGCCTACCAGCTGGTGGCGGGCTGGCTCCTCGACGCGCCCGGGGCCTCGGCGGAGGAAGCCGGGATGGCCTTCGCCGCCATCGAGCGCCACCGGGCCCGGGTCCTGCTCGAGAGCTTGCGCTCTCCGGGCGCCGGGCCGGAGGACGCCGGGGTGCCGGTGCCGGGGCTGACGGAGATCCAGCGGGCGCTGGCCCCCGACCAGGCGTTGCTCTCCTTCCAGGTGTGGAAGCGGCTGCACTCGCTGGACGCGCCCTTCGAGGACGGAAGCTCCTGGGCGCTGGCGGTGACGCGCGATCGGGTGCGGGCCGCCCGCATCCCCGACTCCGATGCCCTGCGCGACCGCGTGCTCTTCCTCCGCGGCCTCCTCGACCGCCGGGACGGATCGGAGAAGGAAGGGGCGGTCGCGCTCTACCGCGATCTGCTGGCAGAAGCCCTCCTGGGGATGCCCGCGGGGATCGAGCGGCTGATCGTCATCCCCGACGGCCCCTTGCACCTCTTGCCCTTCGCGGTCCTGCGGCCCTCGGGCGACGCGCCGCCGCTCGGGGCCCGGTACGCGCTCTCCGTCGTTCCTTCGGCGGCGCTCTGGCTGCGAGGCCAGAGGGCGCCGCCTCCTCCGCCGGAGCCGGCCGCGCTGGTGCTCGCCGATCCCGCCCCGCCCGCCGGCGTCCTTCCCCTGCTGGCCGCATCGCTGGCGCCCGGCGAAGGCGGCCCGGCCCGCTCGCTGGAGCGGCTGCCTTTCGCGGACGCGGAGGCGCGCGCCATCGCCGGGGCCCTGGGCGACCGGACCCAGGTGCTCTCCGGCCCCGCGGCCAGCGAGCGTTTCCTCAAGGGCGCCGACCTGCGCCAGGTGCGCATCCTCCACTTCGCCGCCCACGCGCTGATCGACGAGGAGGCCCCGGAGCGTTCCGCGGTGGTGCTCTCCCCGGGCGGCGGAGACGAGGACGGGCTCCTCCAGCTTCGCGAGGTGCCCGCGCTGGCTCTCTCCGGGAAGCTGGTGGTGCTGGCCACCTGCGAGAGCGCGAGCGGGCTCCTCTTGCGCGGCGAGGGCCCGCTCAGCCTGGCGCGGGGCTTCTTCGGGGCGGGAGCGCAGGCGGTGGTGGCGAGCCTCTGGCGCCTGCGCGACGACGAGGCGGCGGCCCTCTTCGCCGCCTTCTACCGGGAGGTGGGCAAAGGGGAGGAGGTGTCGCAGGCCTTGGCTGCCGCCCAGCGGCAGGCGCTGGGCGAAGGAGCGCCGGCGGCGAGCTGGGCGGGCGTGGTGGTGTTCGGCGACGGCTCGATGGCTCCCTGGCCCGCGGGCGCGCGTCCTGGGCGCGGGATCTGGCCGGCGATCGCCGCGGCCGGGGCGCTGATCGCTCTCGCCGCCTGGCTGACAATGCGCCGGGGAAGCCGCAGGGGCCCGGGCCCCCTATAATCGAATGGACCGATGCGTCGCTTCTCCTACACCGGGCACGGCTCCGCGCTCGCGGCGCGGATCCTCGCACCCTGCATCGCCGCCCTCGGGCTGGCGTGCACTTCCACGCCCGACGCCCCGGTGTGCGTCGCCCAGGTGCCGTCGCTGCCGCCGCTGAAGATCGTCCCGGTGAGCGCCACCGCCGCCGGCGCGGCCGTCTTCGCCGCCCAGCCTCCCGGATCCGGCGACTGGTACCTGGTCGAGCAACCGGGGCTGGTGCGCATCATCCGCGGCGGCCAGATCCTGCCCGACCCCTTCCTCGACGTGACCGCGGGGATCGGCACCAACCTGGGCGAGCGGGGGCTCCTCGGCATCGCCTTCCACCCCGGGTACGCTTCGAACGGCCGCTTCTTCCTCAGGGTCACGCCGGGAGATTCCTCCGACGGCTCGCTCTCGGCCGTGAACGCGGACGCGGTGCTGGAGTTCAAGCGCGACCCGGCCAACCCGGACCGGGCCCTCGCCACCAAGGTGCGCGACCTGGTGGTCCTGCCGGCCTCCGCCGAGAACCACAACGGCGCCACCATCCTCTTCGGCCCCGACGGGTTCCTCTACGCGGGCACGGGAGACGGCGGGGGAGCGTGCGAGAGCGATCAGCCCGGCGCCGTGCAGGACGTCACCAGGCTGTTCGGGAAGATCCTCCGGTTGGACGTGGACGGCACCTCGCCCTTCGCCGCCCCGGGCAATCCCTTCGCCAGCGACGCGCGCGTCCTCCACTACGGGCTGCGCAACCCGTTCCGCTTCAACTTCGACCGCGCCACCGGCGACCTCTTCATCGGGGACGTGGGGCAGGGTACCTACGAGGAGATCTCCCTCGCCCCCGCGGGCGCCAAGGGCCTCAATTTCGGCTGGCCGGCCTTCGAAGGGATCGAGCAGGGGACCTGCGGCGCGGGGAAGGTGCTGGGCGGACCCTCCCCGCACACGCCGCCCATTGCCGCCTTCCAGCACGGCGGCGCCGGCCTCTTCTCCGACTACCGGGCGGTGGTCGCCGGCAACGTCTATCGCGGCTCCCTCAGCCCCGCCCTGCAGGGCGTCTTCTTCTTCGCCGACTTCTACGGCGCCGACCTGGGAACGCTGAGCTACTGCGGCGGCCAGGTGTACGGGCCCGTCCCCATCCCGCTCTCCTCCATTCCCACCGGCGCGGGCGGAGGGTCGCTCGGCCAGATCGCCGCCTTCGTGGAAGGGCACGACGGCGAGCTGTACCTGGTGTACGGGGCGGGCGGTGGCGCGCGGATCGGCCGCCTCGCGGTGCAGTAGAAGGGGGCTACGCGGAACGGCGGCGGCGCAGGCCGGCCGCCGCCAGCGCGGCCAGCGCGAGCGCTTCCACCGGCGCCGGACCCGAGGAGCAGCCGCCGCTCTTGCCGGAGTCGCCGGAGGTGGAGCCGGAGGAGGCGACGGGGCCCGAGCCGCCGTCCGGAGCGGGCGAGCCGCCGCCGGGAGAACCGGCGTCAGGAGCGGGAGCCGGGTTCGGGGCGTCCACCACCGCGTGGAGCTGCAGCGGCTGCTCGGCGCAGGCCGTCGCCTGGAGAAAGAGCGTCGCGGGGTGGTCGCCGGGGGCGGCGTTGGGGTCGATGCGCGCTGTCAGGTGCACCTGGTCTCCCGAGGCCAGCGTGAGGGGAAAGTTCGTCGCCGCGGAGATCAGGAAAGCGCCGATGGGGTCGAGGCGTACCCCGGTCAGCTCGATGGGGGCGCCCCGGCCGGTGTGCTTGACCAGGATGTCGATCTGCCGCACGCCCGGGGGAAACTGGGCGGGATCGGGAGCGAAGGTCAGCTCCGGCTGGCCGCCGATGCAGACCGGGCCCGAGCAGCTGCCGCCGCTGAAGCAGGCGCTGGCGTTCTCGCAGGCGGTGCCGGACGGGGCGTTCGAGTCGGAGGGACAGTCCTTCGAAGTGCCCGTGCAGGTGTCGCTCACGTCGCAGTCGTTGGCCGCGGGCCGGCAGACGTTCCCCTGGAGGAACGCGTCGGCCGGGCAGTCCGCGCTCACCCCGTCGCAGAACTCGGCCTTGTCGCAGTCGCCGTTGGCGGCGCGGCAGAGGATTCCCTTGCGGGGAACGGGGTCGAAGCTGCAGACGCCGCCGCGCCCGCAGGTCCCCACGCCGCAGGGGCTGCCGCAGTCCTTGTCGACCTTGCAGAACACAGCTGCATTCGCGCTCGAAGCCACGATCAGCGCCGCGATCAGGGGGCAGGCTCGCATCTGGTTTCTCCCGGGACGATTGCAGCGTTAGAGGCAACGGCGGCGGCGGAGGGCTGCCGCCGCCAGCGCGACCAGCGAGAGCGCTTCCACCGGCGCCGGACCCGAGGAGCAGCCGCCGCTCTTGCCGGAGTCGCCGGAGGTGGAGCCGGAGGAGGCGACGGGGCCCGAGCCGGCGTCCGGAGCGGACGAGCCGCCGCCGGAAGAGCCGCCGCCGGGAGAACCGGCGTCGGGGGCGGGAGCGCCCGGGTCCGGGGCCTCGACCACGGCGTGCAGTTGCAGCGGTTGATCGGCGCAGGCCGTCGCCTGGAGGAAGAGGGTTGCGGGATGGTCGCCGGGCGTGGCGTTGGGGTCGATGCGCACCGTCAGGTGGACCTGCTCTCCCGAGGCCAGCGTGAGGGGGAAGTTCGTCGCCGGGGTGACCACGAAAGCGCCGATGGGGTCGAGGCGCACCCCGGCCAGCTCGATGGGGGCGCCCGGGCCGGTGTGCTTGACCAGGATGTCGATCTCCCGCACGCCCGGGGGAAACTGGGCGGGATCGGGAGCGAAGGTCAGCTCCGGCTGGCCGCCGATGCAGACCGGGCCGGAGCAGGCGCCGCCGCTGACGCAGGCGCTGACGTTCTCGCAGGAGGTGCCGGCGGCGGCGATGGCGTCGCCCGGGCAGTCCTTCGACCGGCCCGTGCACTTCTCGGCGACGTCGCAGTCGTTCGCCGCCGCGCGGCAGACCGTGCCCGAGGGGAGGATGGCGTCGCCGGGGCAGTCCGCGTTGACCCCGTCGCACACCTCGGGCTTGTCGCAGGCGCCCGAAGCCGGGCGGCAGAGCGCGCCTCTCTTGGCGCTCGGGTCGTTGAAGCAGAGGCCTTTCACGCAGGAGGCCGCGCAGACCCCGCCCGCGCAGTCCGCGTCCGTCTTGCAAATGCCGATCGCCTGGGCGCCGGCGGCGGCACCGAACAGGATGAACACCAGAACGTAGACGCGCATGGGGGGCTCTCCTTTGCCTGGAGAGCCAAGAGCAGCCGCCATGCCAGCCCGCGCGCGGCCAGAAGAAGCCCCGCTTTTCGCGCCCCTGCGCCGCAGCGCCACCCTGGAGCCCGCCAGCGGCGCTACGCGGCGCTACAGGGGTGCGGGAGACAAGACCCGGGGACACAATACGGTTTCCGGAAACCCGTATCGTGTCCCCGGGTTCTTGCTGGAGGAGAAGATGGAGAGAGGCAGAGGACGGCAGGTCGCTCTCCGGCTGGCGGGCGCCCTGGTCGCCGTGGCGGCCGGGTTCTGCGCCTGCGGCGCCGGGGGGCCGGGCCTCGATGCCGGTCAGGTCGAGGCGGTCAAGGCTGCCTGGCAGGCGCTGGGCAGCGCGGCGGTGCAGGCGCATCCCGCCGCGGCCTTGCCCGCCGGGGTGGAGTTCGAGCGGATCGATGTGAGTGAGAGGATGCGGTCGGCCAGCTTCGGCCACACCACCACGCTCCTGGTCCCGCTCGCCCGGGCCGACGCCGGAACGGGCGCCGCCCGGCAGTTCTGGGTGGAGTACGGCAAGAGCACCAACGCGCCCGCCCGGCTCTTCGGGCCCTTTCCGGTATCCGGCTGAGAGATTCCCGGGGCGCGCGCTGCGGCCGCGCGCCCCGGGAATTCCCCTCCCTACTGGACCACGGTCAGCGAGGTGTCGTCGATGAAGAAGCTCGTCTGCAGCGACGAGTCCTCGGTGCCGTGGAACTGGATGCGCACCGTCTGCCCCGCGAAGGAGGCGAGGTTGAAGGTGCGCTGCACGTAGGCCGTGCCCTTGTTCAGGTTGCTGAAGCTGGCCAGGGTGGAGAGCACCGTGCCGGCGCTGTTGCGCACCGTGACCGTGAGCACGTCGAAGGCGGTGGTGGTGGTGGTCTCGGCGCTGGTGATCTTCAGCCAGAACGACAGCGTCACCGAGCAGGCGCCCGCGGGGATGGTCACGGTCTGGTACAGGTCGTCGGTGTGGGTCCGGCCGTAGCCGTCCAGCCAGGCCTTCCAGGTTCCGGTGCGTGGCGCCGACCCGCTGTTGCTGTGGTCGATGACCGCGGGCGTGGAGGTCCAGCCGGTGTTGCCCGACTCGAACCCGGGGTTGGCGAAGAGCTGCGTGCTGGTGGTGCAGCCTCCGCCCCCGCCGCCGGTGGTGACGGTCACCGAGACCGAGGTGCTGTGCGAGCCGGAGGCCGCCGTGCCGGTGACGGTGAGGCTGAAGGTCCCCGCCGCCGCGCCGGTGGTGGTGGAGACGGTCAGGGTCGAGCTTCCGCCAGAAGTGACCGAGGCCGGAGAGAACGACGCGGTGACCCCCGAGGGCGCGCCGCTCGCGCTCAGCGTCACCGTCTGCGCGCTGCCGGAGGTGGTGGCGGTGCTGATGGTGGAGGTGGCCGCGTTCCCGGCGACGATGCTCAGGCTGGCGGGGCTGGCGGAGATGGAGAAGTCGTTGGCAGGCGGCGGCCCTCCACCGGTCATGGCCGAGCCGTTGGGCGTGCCCAGGCCGGTGGGCCCGTCATAGCCGGCCACCGCGGTGCAGAGGTAGCTGGGGCTGCAGGTGCCGTTGCTCCCGCCCACCACGTCGAAGAACTGGGTGGTGTTGGAGTACGGGTACTGGGGGGTGGCCGAGGCGTGTCCGGTGAGGGCGAAGATCGAGGCCACCACCGGCGCGGCCACGCTGGTGCCGCCGAAGACCAGCCAGCCGCCCACGCCGCCGAAGGTGTCGTAGACGGCCACGCCGGTGTTCGGGTCGGCGATGGCAGAGACGTCGGCCACCGTGCGCCGCGCGCAGCCGGTGTCGGTCTGCCAGACGGGCTTGGTCTCGCGGGCGCTGCAGCCGCTGCCCGCGCCGTTCCAGGCCGTCTCCGACCAGCCGCGCGAGCTGGTGGAGCGGACCAGGCTGGTGCCACCCACCGCCATCACGGTGGTGGCCGCGGCCGGGTACTCCACCCCGAAGCCGCTGTCGCCGCTGCTGGCGGTGATGAGGACGCCCGGGTGGTTGTAGAATTGCTGGGTGGTGGTGGGATCGGAGGCGCTCTCCCCGCCGCCGTAGCTGTTGCTGATCACGCTCGCGCCCATCGCCGCCGCCCGGTTCACCGCCGCGCCCAGGTTGGCGATGCTGGCGCTGCTCGCCTCCACCAGGAGGATCTTGCAGTTGGGGCAGATGGCGCTGGCCATGTCGAGGTCGAGGGAGATCTCCTCCGCCCAGCCCACGTCGGAGGCGGGCAGGGGCGAGGTCTGGCCGTTCTGGTTCACCTTCTTGAAGCAGCCGTTGGCACTGGTGCAGGTCGGGAGCCCGAACTGGTTCCGGTAGACTTGGAGGTCGGCCTCGGCGTTGGGATCGTCCATCGCGTCGACGATGGCGATGGTCATGCCGCTGCCGCCGGTTGTGTCCAGCTTGTAGGCGCTGGCCAGGTCCGCCGGCTTGATGCTGTTCGCCGAGGGCGCGGCGGCGTCCGGCTCGATCTGGCCGGTGACGTCGTTCACCCGGATCCAGGCGTGACAGCGGGCGAAGCCCGGAGCGGCGGCCGCCGCGCAAGCGCGCACGTGCCGGTGCTGGGGGATGCTGATCAGCGCTTCCTGCCCGCTGGCCGCTTCCTGCTGCGGCGGCTCCTGTTGTCCGCAGCTGGCCGCGGCCAGCGCCAGTGCGGCGAGGGACATCTGCAGGCAGATCGAGATACGTCGTTTGGCAGATCCTGTCGGCGACATCGGGACTCCCGGGGTTTTGTGATGAGGCTCGAGCGCTTAGACTGCGGCTTTCTCGGATCGAGAACGACGAGTTCTGGAGCTCTGAATTTTTCCTGAGTTCCGGGGCGATTGCGGCGGCGACGTTAGCGCAAGCGCGCCAGTGCCGACCTAGGACCAAAGGCTCAAGAGCCTACTTCGCCCGCCGCGCGATGCTCGGCAGGGGCGGCTCCGAGGGGCGCTCCCCGTGGCGGCAGGAGCAGCTGTCGCTGTGCGCCAGCTCCGCGGCCGAGCGCCGGGCCATCTCCGCCTGCTCGAGGATGCTGATGAAGGAGGGCCGGGTCGGGTTCTTGAACTCCACCCCGGCCTCCTGCATCCGCACCCAGATCACCCGCCCCTTGCCCAGGTCGGACTGGCCGCGGGGGCCGCCCACCATCTCGATGGAGATCTCCTCGCCCTGGCCGATGAGGAAGGGCAGCCCGGAGAGGCGCAGCCCGTTGGAGCTGATGTCCGAGATGCGGGTGAGGGCCTTGGCCCCGCTCTGCAGGCGGACGCTGGCCGTCACGTCCACCGCCAGCCGCTCCCGCGCGCGCCGGGTGGCCTCCAGCTGGCGGAGCACCTTGGGGAACCCGCGGACGGGGAACTCGAACCAGCTCCCGGTGAAGCGCGGGCTCTGCTGGCCGTAGACGCGCCCCCGGAGCATGCAGGAGACGGTGGCCCCGTGGACGCCGAACTCGGCGAAGACCCACTGCCCGTCCCGGTATTGCAGCCCCGAGGGGTAGAAGAAGAAGCTGCGCCCGTCGATCTCGTGGAAGTGCAGGTCGACGTTGGCGCTGGCGCCGAACCGGTAGCGCACCAGCGGGACCGGGACCATGGGCGTTTTCGCGGTCGCTGAGGGCAAGGCCGCAGAGTCGCGTTGCCCGGGTGAAGGCGTTCAAGGCTCGGGGTGCGAGAGATGGGCAGCTTGTAGTCCTCGGGCCCACCTGCCTCGGCCGGATCGGATGCCGAAGGCCGCTCAATCCCGGGGCAGGCGCATCCGGTCGAGCAGGGCCGCGAGCGCGGTTCAGCCATTCGAACGAGGGGTCGTTCCCGCCCGGCCATGCGTACACCTGCGCGAGCTGGTACGAAGGCGGCGATGCCGTAGCCCACCAGCGCCCGGAAGACGCGCCGCCGCTCGAGCTCGGCGAGCAGGGGCGCCCGCGGAGGAGGGCATGGCCTTATCCTACGCCCCCTCGCCTGTCCGGGGGACGGGTTGCCGCAGCGCGGCAGAAAGGGTTGCGGGCTGGCACTCTGTTCATGTACGAATTTTGGTTCGGGGTTGCTCACACCCCTCAAGGGACAAAAATGTCGGACGCAGTCCATCCCCAGAAGCAAGGCCTCTATGACCCGGCCCTGGAGCACGACTCCTGCGGCTTCGGGTTCGTGGTCGACATCAAGGGCCGGCCCTCGCACGACATCGTGGTCAAGGCCCTGGAGGTGCTCTGCAACCTCGAGCACCGCGGCGCCACCGGCGCCGAGAAGGACACCGGCGACGGCGCCGGGATCCTCCTGCAGACCCCGCACGCCTTCCTCGCCGCCGAGTGCGACAAGCGCGGCATCCGCCTCCCCGCCCGCGGCCACTACGGCGTGGGTATGGTCTTCCTCCCCCCCAGCGAGCCGGGCCGCGACGCCATCAACCGCCTCTTCGACGAGACCATCCGCGACGAGGGGCAGAAGCTCCTCGGCTGGCGCGAGGTGCCCACCGAGAACGGGGCGCTGGGAGCGACGGCCCGGTCCAGCGAGCCGGTGATCAAGCAGATCTTCATCGGCCGGGGCGAGGGGATCGCAGACGACGCCGCCTTCGAGCGCAAGCTGTACGTGATCCGCCGGCTGGTGGAGAAGAAGATCTCCCGCTCCGCCATCCCCGGCCGGACCCACTTCTACGTCCCGAGCCTCTCCCACAAGACCCTGGTCTACAAGGGGATGCTCAACGCCGGGCAGCTGCGCGAGTTCTACCTGGACCTGTCGAGGCGCGAGGTCTCCTCCGCCATCGCCATGTGCCACTCGCGCTTCTCCACCAACACCTTCCCGTCCTGGTCGCGCGCCCACCCCTACCGCTACATCTCCCACAACGGCGAGATCAACACGCTGCGCGGCAACGTGAACTGGATGCACGCGCGGCAGTCGATGATGAGCTCGGACCTGTTCCGGGACGACCTGAAGAAGATCCTCACCGTCATCGACATCGAGGGGTCGGACTCGGCCATGTTCGACAACGTGCTCGAGCTGCTCACGCTCACCGGGCGCGAGCTGCCGCACGCGATGATGATGATGGTCCCGGAGCCGTGGACGCACGACGAGACCATGAGCCCCGCCAAGCGGGCCTTCTACGAGTTCCACTCCTGCCTGATGGAGCCGTGGGACGGACCGGCCTCCATCGCCTTCACCGACGGCGTCCGGGTGGGCGCGCAGCTGGACCGCAACGGGCTGCG
>DATKAG010000156.1:0-2951 GCA_035498355.1 Myxococcales bacterium
TTGGCCTGCTCGTAGCGGCCGTCGGAGAAGGCGGAGGTGACGTCCTTGAGCAGCTTCTCCACCTCGGAGCGCTGGGTGTCGGAGAGGCGGGCCGTCCCCCGGGCCGACTGCAAGCGGGTGATCTTCGCCTCCACGAAGCGCTGGTCGATGCGCAGCTTGGCCACCGCCTTGTTCAGGTCGGTGAGCAGGTCCATGGCCCGGACGAAGTCGCGCTGGCGGCGGGCGGCGAAGACCTCGGCGTTGAGCGGCTGGTCCTCGGGCGGGAGATCGCTGATCAGGATCCCCCGGGAGTCGAGGTCGGCGAGGAGCTTCTTGTGCTTCTCCTCCACCGCCAGGGCCTTGGGCACCTGCCTGCGGTCGCGGTACTCCGGAGGCGGACCCTGGCGCTCGAAGGCGGCCACCGCCTTCTCCCGCAGGGCCACGTCCTTCATCCGCTGGGCCAGATCGCGCTCCACCACCGCCAGCTGGGCCTCCCGCTCCGCCGCCTTCGCCTCCCGCGAGGCCACCGCCGCCGCCCGCGCGTCCAGCGCCGACTGGGCCGCGCGCTGCACGTCGGCGTCCACCGCCCGCTTCTTCGCCTCCACCTCGCTCTTCTGCGCCTGCAGGGCGGAGACGCGCACCCCCAGCTGGCCCTCCAGGGCCTGCGACTGGCGCAGCTCCTCCTCCAGGCGGCGCTTCTGCTCGGCGTCGGCGGCGGCCTTCAGCCCCCGGGCCAGCTCGGAGATGCGCTGGTCGAGCTGGGCCTTGTCTTTCTGCAGGGATTCCTCGCGCTCGCGCAGCGATTTCTCCTGCTGCTCCAGCTCGCGGCGGTCGCCCTGGACCACGATGGTGAGCTCGTCCTGGATGCCCGCCTTGTCGTCGTCGCAGGCGGCGAGCGCGAGCAGGAGCGCGCAGGCCCAGAGGCGCTTCACGCCGCCTCCGTGATGGCCAGCTTGACCCGCCGGATCTCCCAGAGGGGGACGGGCTTCGCCTTGCCCTTGAGCTTGACCGGCTCGCGGGGCACCGCCTCCACCTCGGCCGCGACCTTGTCGTAGACCGGCTGGGAGACGAGCACCTCGCCGCCCCGGGCCTGCGACTCCAGCCGCTGGGCCAGGTTCACCGCGTCGCCGATCACGGTGTACTCCAGCCGCTTGGCAGCGCCCAGGTTGCCGGCCACCGCCTCGCCGGCGTTGATGCCGATCCCCAGGCCCACGGTGGTGAGGCCGTGGCGCACGCGCTCGGCGGAGAGCTTGGCCACCCGCTCCTGGATCTCCAGGGCGCAGAAGACCGCCGCGCGCTCTGCGTGCTCCAGGGGCTTGGGGGCGCCCCAGATGCACATGGCGGCGTCGCCGATGAACTTGTTCACCGTCCCGCCGTGGGCGCCCACCCGGTCCACCACCACGCCGAAGTACTCGTTGAGCAGGGCCACCACCTCGGCGGGGGTGAGCTTCTCGGAGATGGTGGTGAACCCGCGCACGTCGAGGAAGAGGACCACCACGTGGCGCACCTCGCCGCGCAGGGAGAGGTCGTCCTCCTCGGAGAGGATGCGCTCGGCCACGTTCTCCGAGACGTAGCGGCCCAGGGTGCCGCGCAGGCGCTCGCGCTCCTTCAGGCCCTCTGCCATCTCGTCGAAGGAGCGGGCCAGGTCCCCGATCTCGTCGTTGGTGTGGGCGTTGGGCGGGGCGGTGATCTCGAAGTCGCCTTCCCGCACCCGGCCCATGGCGCCGGAGAGGTCGGTGAGGGGCTGGGCGATGTGCCGGGCCACCCAGAGGGCGCTGAGCACCGCGAGGAAGAGGGTGCCGGCGAGCACGAAAGCGTCGCGGATCAGGCTGCGCCGCAGCTCGGAGTCGATGGCCAGGGTGGAGAGGCCCAGGTCGAGGCGGCCGATGGTGGAGTGCTCCCCGCCGGCGGCCAGCTTGATGGGCAGGCGGCGGATGCCGGGCTGCTTGCGCCCCACCGCCAGCACCTCCAGCGCCCGGGCCCGGTCGCGCAGGTAGAGCTGGGCGAGGGGCTCGCTGCAGCGCTGCAGGAGCTGCGCGTTCACCGAGGAGGCCTGCGAGTCGAGGTGGCCCTTGTCGTCCCAGAGCAGGGCGTAGACGATCTCCACTCCCTGCACCCGGCTGGAGTTCGCCACCAGCGCGTGCACCCGGGCCGGGTCGAAGTGGGCGCCGTCCGCCCTCAGGTCGATGCCCAGGGGCAAGGCGGTCTTCACCAGCTGCGAGGCGATCCGCTCCTGGGCCTTGAGCTTGGCCCGCCAGGGAAGGATCACCGTGAAGAGGGCGACCAGGCCCGTGGCCAGCAGGATCAGTCCGGCGGCGAACCCTGCGATCTTCAGGCGGAGCGGAAATCGACGCATCCAGTGGACCAGCATCCGTCGTCGCGGCGGGTATGTGCAAGTATCCAGGTTGACTTGTCCCGGCGTTTTCGTGAACGTGCGCCGCCCCATGCGCCGGAATCCCGCGAGCGTACCTGAAGACCTGATCCGGGGCATCCGTTTCCTCACCGACGGCGCCGACGAGGCCGGCATCCGCGCCGCCCTCGCCCCGCTCGATGGGGCGGAGGAGAAACGCCTCCGCCGGCTCATCGCCTCTCCTCCGCCCGGGCGGTTCGGGCCTTTCGCCTGGGCGGACATCGCCCGCGGGGTGGACCCGCAAGTAGCCGCCGCCAGGGAGGTTTCAGGGTACTACGCCCTGCTCGCCGAGCGGGATGCGCTGGCCGCGATGCTGGCGAGCCCGAGCCCACCCCAACCCCCCAACCCGAAACCCACGAACCGAAAACCCAGGACCCAAGAACCTGGACGTGGACCTGAACCGGAACCGGGACCAAAGGGAAAATCCCGCGGCCACGCCAAAGCCCGCGCCGACCGCGCCCAGCACCTACTGGGCCTGTTCGCCTACCACCGCGACGCACCTTCCGTCGCCCGCTCCCTCCACCTGGCCCTGGAGGAGCTGGACGCCGAGCTCGACTCGTTG
>DATKAG010000157.1:0-11078 GCA_035498355.1 Myxococcales bacterium
TGCGGCGCGGGCGGCGGCCGGCGGAGGCGGCCTTCAAGTACTTCATCCTCGGCAGCTTCGCCTCCGCCATCTTCCTCTACGGCGCGGCGCTGGCCTTCGGGGCCACCGGCTCCACCCGGCTGGCCGACGTGGCGGCGGCGCTGCACGCCGGCGGCCCCCCCGGCTCCGCGACCCTGCTCTACGGGGCGGCGGCGCTGCTCGCCTCCGGGTTCGCCTTCAAGGTGGCTGCGGTGCCCTTCCACATGTGGGTGCCCGACGTGTACGACGGCGCGCCCGCCCCGGTGACGGGCTTCATGGCGGCGGGAGTGAAGGCGGCCGCGTTCGCCACCCTGGTGCGGATCCTGGTGACCGGCTTCGGGGACGCGGCCGTGGCGGCCGGCCCCCGCGGCTGGCGGGGGCTGATCGTCTGGCTGGCGTTGCTCACCATGCTGGTGGGGAATCTGCTGGCCATCCCGCAGCGAAGCGTGAAGCGGATGCTGGCGTACTCGTCGATCGCCCACGCCGGGTATCTGCTGGTGGCCGTGGCCTCCATGGGCACGCTGGCGCCCCGCTCCGACGCCACCGAGGGCCTGCTCTTCTACCTGGCCTCGTACGGCGTGACCGTGATCGGCGCCTTCGGGGTGGTGGCGATCATCGAGCGCCGCCTGGCGCTGAGCGGCGGCGGCGACGACCTCTCCTCCTGGGCCGGCCTCTCCGAGCGGCACCCGGGGCTGGCCGCAGCCATGTCGCTCTTCATGGTCTCGCTGGCGGGGATCCCGCCCACCGCCGGGTTCATGGCCAAGCTGACGGTGTTCCGCGCCGCCATCTCCGCCGGCCTTGCGCCCCTGGCCATCTTCGGCGTTCTCACCAGCGTGGCCGGCCTCTACTACTACCTGCGCGTGGTCGTGTACGTGTACATGTACCCGGGCGCGAAGGCCGAGCCCGTCCAGGGCGGCCGCCTCTTCTCGGCCGGCCTGGCCATCGCCGGCTGCGCGCTGCTGGTCCTCTGGCTGGGCGTCCTCCCCGGCACCTTCGCCTCCCTCACCCAATCCGCGGCGCTGGCCTTCGCGCGCTGACCTGGCGGCTACGCCATCAGCGTTGGCTTCCCAAACCCGCCGGCCGGGTTGGCGCCGCGCCGGCTTGTGGCTCTGCGAACGCGTCCTTACGGCCGTGCATGTAGAGGGTGCTGGCGAACAGCGGAGGATGTGGAGGCGTTGACCAACGTTCGACACGCCGTCCAGCCGAAATGCACTCCCCAGGCGAGCGGCAGCCCCCCCGACGAGAAGAGCGCGCCATCAGCCAGACAGGCGAAGTTCCGTCGCCTTGCTCCCACCTCGTCACCGTGCCTGGAGACGCCCGGGTTCTCAGATCCGCTTGAGCAGCACGTACACCGCGCCGGCGCCGCCGTCGTGGGGGCGGGCGGTGGAGAAGCCCAGCACGTGGCGGGCGAAGCGGGCGGTGTGCATCCAGCGCTTGAGGGCGTCCTTCAGGACGGGGACCTGGTCCCTGGAGTGGAGCCCGCGGCCGTGGACCACCAGCACGCAGCGGAAGCCCTGCTGGCGGGAGCGGGTGAGGAAGGCCTCCAGCGAGGACTTGGCCTCCTCCTTGAGGAGCCCGTGCAGGTCGATGTGGCCCTGGACGGCGAACTCGCCCTTGCGCAGCTTGCGGATCACGCGCGGATCCAGGCCGCGGGCGTGGCCCTCGATGAACTCGTCGGTGTCGGCGATGTCGAAGGGCACCTCGCCGGTGACCAGCGCCCGCAGCTCGTCGTAGGCCTCCAGGTTCGGATCCAGCTCGGGCCGCGGCACCGACAAGGGCTGCGGGCCGGGCTTCACCCGGTGCCGCCGGTCCTCCAAAGGCGTGGCGCCGTCCACCGCCACCGTCCACAACTCCTCCTCGCTCAGCTCCCGCTGCCGCGCCGGCGGCTCGGGCGCCGGCAGTGGAGGCGGCTGCTCCGCCGGCTTGGCGGGCGGGTCGGGCAGCTTGAGGCCCGAGAAGGGGTTGTTGAAGGGCTTCTTCTTCGCCACCCCGGAAGGGTAACCCGGCCGGGCGGGAACCGCTCAGTCCTTGCGCAGCCCCAGGCGCTTCATCTTCCGCCAGAGCGTGGTGGTGGAGACGTCCAGCTCCTTCGCCACCTTCTCGATCTGGCTGTCGTTGCGCTGCAGGGCCGCCTCGATGGCCTTGCGCTCGGCGGCGTCGACCTCCTGCGCCAGGGTGCGCACCGCGCCGGGCGGCGCGTCGGTGGCGGGGGTGAGGCGGGTCTCGATGAAGACGTCGTCCGCGTCGATGTCCTCGCTGTGGGCCAGCGCCGCCGCCTGCTCCACCACGTTCTCCAGTTCCCGGACGTTGCCGGGGAAGTCGTAGGCGGCCATCTTCTGCAGCGCCCCCTGGGTGAAGGTGCGGCGGGTGCCGTTGCGCTGGTTGAAGCGGGTGAGGAAGTGCTGGGCGAGCAGGGGAAGGTCCTCCTTGCGCTCCCGCAGCGGCGGCGCGTGCAGCGGCACCACGTTCAGCCGGTAGAAGAGGTCCTCGCGGAAGCGCTTGTCGGCGATGGCCTGCTTCAGGTCCTGGTTGGTGGCGGCGATCACCCGCACGTCCACCGGGATGGAGGCGTTGTCTCCCACCCGGCGGATCTCGTGCTCCTGGATCACCCGCAGGAGCTTGGCCTGGAAGGCCGGCTCGGTCTCGGCGATCTCGTCGAAGAAGAAGGTCCCGCCGCTGGCCTCCTCCAAGAGGCCCTGGCGCAGGCGGACGGCGCCGGTGAAGGCGCCCTTGACGTGGCCGAAGAGCTCGCTCTCCAGCAGCGTCTCGGAGATGGCGGCGCAGTTGACCGGCACGAAGGGGCGCGAGGCGCGCTTGGAGTTGACGTGGATGGCCCGGGCGATCAGCTCCTTGCCCGTGCCGCTCTCCCCGGTGATGAGCACGGTGACGTCGGTAGGCGCCACCCGCACCAGCTTGGTGAGCAGGTCCCGCATGGGCGTGGAGCGGCCCACCAGGTTGTCCAGCTGGTAGCGCTGCCGGAACTCGTCGGAGAAGAGCCCCAGGTCGACCTGCATCCGCCGCCGCTCCAGCGCCCGCTGGACGCGCATCAAGAGCTCGCTGTCCTTGAACGGCTTGCTCAGGTAGTCGTAGGCGCCCTGCTGCATCGCCTCCACCGCGCTCTCCACGGTGCCGTACCCGGTCATCACGATCACCTGGGTGGAGGGGGCGATCTCCAGCGCCCCGCGCAGCACCGCCAGGCCGTCGAGGGCGGCCATCCTCAGGTCCGTGAGGACCACGTCGAACGGCTCGGTGAGCAGGCGGGAGAGGGCCGCCTCGCCGCTCTCGGCCTCGGCCACCTCGTAGCCGCCCTGGCGGAGGACCAGGGCGGTGGTGGTGCGCATGTTGCGCTGGTCGTCGACGATGAGGATGCGCGGCCGGACCTGTTGCGGCGGGCTCTCGGCCGGGGGCGGTGTCTCCACTTCGGGCATCTGAGGAAGGATTAACCCGGCTGGCTCTCCAGCGGAAGCCGGATCCGGAACTGGGCGCTGGGCGAGGCCTGCGCCAGGTCGATGGTCCCGCCGTGGGCCTCCACGATGCCCCGCACCACCGCCAGGCCCAGGCCGGTGCCCGTGGCCTTGGTGGTGAAGAAGGGCTGGAACACCTTTCCCACCAGGTCGGAGGGGATGCCCGGCCCGCTGTCGCGGACGAGGATCTCGGCGTACGGCTTTCCTTCCAGCGAGACGCGCGAGGCGCGCACCTCCAGGCGGCCCTCCCGCGGCATCGCCTGCAGCGAGTTGAGGAAGAGGTTCACCAGCGCCTGGCGGAGGAGCCGCGAATCGGCGCTCACGGTGGCGGCGTCCTCGTCGACCTGGACCGCCGCGGTCACCCGGTCCGCCCGGGAGCCGGCCTGCAGGCAAGCGGCCGCGATCGCCTCGTCGAACAGCGGGCGCAGCGGTACCGGCTGCACGGACGGCTGCGCCGGGCGGGCGTAGTCCAGCAGGTCGCCCACCATCCGGTTGAGGCGGTCCGCCTCCTCGTCGATGGCGTTGATCAAGAGGGCCGCGTCGCCCTGGGGCTTGAGGATCCGCCGCAGGCTGCCCACGGAGTTGAAGATCACCCCCAGCGGGTTGCGCACCTCGTGCGCGATGGAGGCGGAGAGCTCGCCCAGCGCGGCCATGCGCTCGCTGTTCACCAGGCTTCGTTGCGTCCGCTTCAGGTCGTCGTTGCTGGTGCGCAGGGCCTCGTAGAGCCGGGCGGAGAGCAGGGCCTGGGCCAGCTGACCCGCCACCGCCAGCGCCCGGTCCATCTCCGCCTGGGTGAAGCTGCGCGCCTGCCGGTCGAGGATCAGCGCGACGCCCAGCGCCTCGTCGCGGGCGAGGAGGGGGACCGCCAGCCGCGTCCCCTGCGCGGTCAGGCCGCTGCCGTCCTGGCGCAGGTCCAGCGCCTGGATCACCCGGCGCTCGCGGAACGCGGTCATCGCCACCGACTCCTGGGGAAGGGTGAGGGCGAAGCCCCGCGGGGCCCGGGCGTTCAGCCGCGGCCCGGGCTCGCGCTGGTCGGGGAGAAGGACGCACCAGCGCTCCGCGTCCAGCAGGCGCCGCAGCGTCTCCCCTCCCAGCCCGAGAAGCTCGTTCACCTCGAAGGCCCCGGCCAGCCGGCGGGCGACGTCGTTGAGCAGGGCCATCTCCTGGGCCTGGGCGCGCAGCTCCGAGTTGCGCCGGTCCAGCTCTTCCAGGCGCCGGGCCGTGTCCAGGGCCGCGCCCAGCTGCTTTCCGAGAAGGCCGAAGGCGTTCGCCGCCGTGGCGTCCAGGCCGGGCCCCGAGCAGGAGAAGAGGAAGCTGGGGACCCCGTCCACGGGGATGGAGGCGAGCATCACGTCCCGGGGCGCGTCGGCGAACGCCTCGCGCGGCTTCTGCAGGCTGCGGGAGAGGAGGCCGGGGAGGTCCTCGACCAGGGTCCCCTCCGTGGAGCCGCGGGGCACGGAAAAGGCCGCGTCCGGGGCCCAGTCCGGCCAGCGCTCCCGGATGGCGGAGAGGAAGGAGCTGTTCGCGCTCGAGTGGAGGATGCGGAAGCGCCCGGGAGCGAGCTCGCAGAGGATCACCGAGAGCCCCAGCCGCTCGAGCTGCTCGCGGGCCACCTTGAGGATACCCGCCTGGGTGTGCTCGCGCTGGGCGGCGACGGCCACGTCGATGAAGCCGCGAATGAGCGAGGCGTCGCGCGGGGGCGGAGGAGTGGTCATCGCTCGCCCTTGCGGAGGACCCGCTTGTCGCCGATGCGCAGCGTGAGCTTCTCCCGGTCGAAGTACTCCAGCAGCGGAATGGCGAACTTGCGCGTCAGGCCGGTCAGCTCCTTGAAGGACTGGGCGTCGATGGACCCGTTCTTCGCCAGGTGGGCGAGGACGCGCCGGCGCAGCTCCATCAGGGCGCCGTTGCCGAACCAGAGATCCTCGCTCACCTTGCTGGCCCGGCCCGCTCCCGCCAGCGCCTTGAGCAGGGCCTTGGTGCGCTCCGGGTCCTGCCCGATCATCGCCGGCAGCTCGTCGGCGCGCGGGGGCGCGAGCCCGGCCCGGTCCAGCAGACCCGCGAGCTTCTCCTGCGCGTCGGCGTCGGGGCCGGCCAGGCGGGCGGCGGTTCCGGGAGGATGGACCCGCTCCGCGTCCGCCCGCAACTCGCCCCGCTCGGCCAGCGCCGCCAGCGCCTTGGCGAAGAGCTTGGGCGGGGGCGAGCCGGCGCGCTGGCGAAGCTCCTCGCGGGCGATGCTCGGGTCGATCGCGCCGGGAACGGCGTGGTCGCGGAGCCGGCCCACGACCTTCGCTTCCAGCGCCGCGAGCACGTCTTTGTGCACGTAGAGGCGGGCGTCGCGATCGTAGAGCACCGCCTGGCTCGATTGCGCCAGCCGCTCCAGCGCCTTCTCCGCCGACTTGACGGTGAACGCTCCGCGCGCGGCCAGCCGCTGCGGCGAAGCGCCCGGGTAGCCCGACTCCAGGAGCAGGCGGTCGGCCTGGGCGATCGGATCCTCGCCGGAGAGCGCCTGGAGCGCGAGCACGTCCGCCTCGCGCCTGCGCCGCTTGCGGGGGGCTACCGCCAGGATCCGCCCTCCTCCCAGGGTGGAGGCGTGGGCACGGGCCGGCTTCGAGGTCTGGATCTCCTGGGCCTTGGCCAGGGCGCCCCGGAGCAAGAAGCGCAAGCCGGCGATGGCGGCCGTGGGCTGGGCGAGGCGAAGCTGGCCCAGGGCCCGCTCTCCGGGCGCGAGCCGGGCGCGATCGACGAGGGCGACCACGCAGGCCACCTGGGCAGTGCCGATGTGCGCCAGAAGGCGCGCCCGGTCGCGCAAGGGCCGCGCGCTCCAGGGCAAGAGCTCCAGCTCCACGTCCAGCACCTGCGCCGCGCCCACCGACTCCAGCGTCCCGGCCTGCACCAGGGCGGCGCCCCGGGGCGCGTCGTGCACCTCGATGCCGGCCAGGTTGGCCGCGGTGCGCTGACCGGCGCGGGCCTTCTCCACCGGGCCGCCGTGGACCTGTACGCCGCGCACCCGGACGCCGCGGGCCCGGGCTCCCGCCCCGGCGAGATCGACCTCGTCCCCGGGGGCGAGGGCGCCGGAGAACAGGGTGCCGGTGATCACCGTCCCGAATCCCTTCACGGCGAAGGCGCGATCGATGGGAAGGAAGAGCGGCGCCTGCTCGGGCCGCGGCGCCGCCTGCCGGGCCTTCACCGCGTCCGCGACCGCCTCCACCAGGTCCGGCAGGCCCTTCCCGGTGCGCGCGGAAACCTCCACCACCGGCGCTTCCTCGAGGAAGGTGCCCTGGACCAGCTCGCGCAGCTCCAGCCCCACCAGCTCGCGGTGGTCGGCGCCCAGCTCCGGCAGCAGGTCGGACTTGGTGAGGGCGATCACCCCCGACTGCACGCCCAGAAGGCGCAGGACGTCGAGGTGCTCGGCGGTCTGCGGCATGGGGCCTTCGTCGGCGGCGACGCAAAGGATGGCCACGTCGATGCCGCCCGCCGCGGCCACCATCGCCCGCAGGAAGCGCTCGTGGCCGGGGACGTCCACCACCCCGGCGGTTCCTATCCCCGGAAGCTCGAGGTGCGCGTAGCCGGCCTCCAGCGTGATCCCCCGCCGCTTCTCTTCGGGCAGCCGATCGGTGTCGATGCCGGTGAGCGCCTTTACCAGCGCCGTCTTCCCGTGGTCCACGTGGCCGGCGGTGCCAATCACTACCCGCAGGGCGGCGCCGCTCATTCGTCCACCCAGGCGATGCCCGGCGCCAGCTTGGCCCGGTCGAGCGACGGTTCGCCGCGCAGCACCGCCACCGGGTCGGCGCAGTAGAGGGTGCTCCAGAGCGCGGCCGGGCGGTGGTTGCCGCTGCGCTTGAGGCCGCCGAAGGGAAGGCGGCCGCTGGCGCCCACGGTGGGGGCGTTCCAGTTCACCACCCCGCAGGCCAGCGCCCGCTGGCAGCGGTCGAAGGCGGCCTCGCTCGCGGTGTGGACGCTGGCCGCCAGCCCGTAGTCGGTGGTGTTGGCGATCTCCACCGCTTCCTCCTCGGAGGAGGCGGGATAGACCGCCAGGTCGGGGCCGAAGAGCTCGTCGCGCTCGTAGGAACCGCCCCGGCGCTCCGCGACGAAGTGGAGGGAAGGGGTGGCGTAGCAGCCGTCGAGGCCGCGGGGCCGCAAGCGCCGGGACTCGAGCAGGCACTCGGCGTCCGCGTCCTTCACGGCGCGCTCGAACTTCTCCAGCGCGGCCGGCGAGGCCAGGGGTCCCATGAAGACGCCTTCGTCCAGCGGATGCCCGATGGAGAGCGTCTTTGCCAGGGCGGCGATGCGGGCGGCGAAGCGGCGCGCGTCGCCCACCACCACGGCGCGGGAGGCGGCCGTGCAGCGCTGCCCGGCGGAGACGAAGGCGGAGAAGAGCACGTCGTAGGCGGCCTTCTCCGGGTCGGCGTCGGGGAGGACGATGGCGGCGTTCTTTCCCCCCATCTCCAGCGCCAACAGCTTCGTCTGGCCCTGGTTCGCCCGGCGGATGGCCTGGCCCACCGCCCAGCTTCCCGTGAAGAGGACGCCGTCGACGCCGGGGTGCGCGGCCAGCGCTTGGCCGGACCCGGCGCCTCCCTGCACCAGGTTGAACACGCCCGGAGGAACGCCCGCCTCCTGCAGGCAGCGGGCGTAGGTCCCGGCGGCGTGCGGTGCCACCTCGCTGGGCTTGAGCACCACCGCGTTGCCGCAGAGCAGCGCCGGGAGCACGTGGCCGTTGGGCAGGTGCACGGGGAAGTTGAAAGGGCCGAGCACCGCCACCACCCCCAGGGGACGGAAGCGGCATTCGGCGCCGGGCTGCCCGGGAGCGGGAAAGGGAGCCACGAGCTTCGCGCCTTCGTCGGCGGTGATGGCGGCCTTGGCGCTGCAGGCCTGCGCCTCGCTGCGCGCCTCCCAGAGCGGCTTGCCCACGTCCAGGGCGATGGCCCGGGCCAGCTCCTCCTCGTGCTCCTCGAGGACTGCGCCGATGCGCCGGACCAGGCGGACGCGGTCGGCCTGGGGGAGGGCCGCGAAGGCCGGCTGCGCCCCTCGCGCGGCGGACACCGCCAGTTCCACCTGGGCGAGCGACCAGGGATGCCGCCCGAGCAGCAAGGAGAGGTCCGCGGGGGAGCGGTCCTCGATCACTCCTTCGGGCGCGACGGGTTCCTGGAAGCTGCCGGCGACGAGGTCCATCGGTCACTCGAGGGGGATGGTGTGCAGCCGATCCCTCTCTCCCACGCCCAGGGCCTCTACCGCCGCCTCTGGGATCTCCACCTCCGCGTCGCGGAAGGCGCAGAGGGCCCGCACGGCGCGGAAGCGGTTGCGGCCCTGGGCCCGCTCCACCGCCACCAGCCGCTCCTCCACGTCGGGCGGGGCGGGCTCGGCGCCCTCCGGCAGGCGCCGGGCGGCCAGCCGCGCGCGCCGGTAACGGCGGACGGGCTCGATCAGCTCGCTGGGGGCCGAGTAGTGCGGCCCCCCGTCGAAGGGGTCGATGCGCTCGTCGTAGCGAAAGCCGATCCGCGTCAGCATGTTCTTCGCTCCCACGCTCTCCGGGCCCACCTCGCCGATGGCCTCCTGGATCTTCTGGGAGAAGAGGGTGGCGTAGATCTCCCCCGGCGGGAAGAGCTGCTGGATGAACTCCTTGTTCTCGCGGGAAAGGCGGTCGGCGTCCTGGTAGGAGAGGCCGGTGAACTTGCGCCCCAGCGCCTCCCAGAGCGGGCTGCGGCCGTCCTCCTCCAGGCGGGGAAGGAGCTCCACCAGGATGCGGTCGCGGAAGCGGGTGCGGTGCATGGCGATGTAGAGGAAGCGGACGAAGCTGAGCTGCTTGCCCGGCTTCCCCTGGCCGCGGAACTGCGGGTCCACCACCAGGCCGCCGATCTCGGTGGGCCCGTCGAAGTTGTAGCCGATGGAGAGCACCCGGTGGCGGAAGTGCTTGTCCACGCTGTGGGAGTAATGCTCCTTCTCGTAGACGTCGAAGAAGATGTGCGGGGCGTCGCGGGTGCCGTGCTGGGCGATGATCAGGGAGGAGCCCATCACCCGGCCGGTGCGGGTCTCCTCCATCACGAAGAGGTACTCGCGCTCGAAGGGGTCGCGGATGCGGCCGTCGAAGGAGCGGGCCGACTTCTCCAGGATGGAGCTCAGCTCCTTCTCGTCGTCGGGGAGGTTGACGGTGTTGAGCACGGAGGCGAGCTTGCGCAGGGCGGGAAGGTCGCTCCTCTGGCCGTCGCGGATCAGGTACAAGCGCAGAGCTCCAGGAGAAGGGCCTCGTAGAGATCGCACGCCTTGTCGAGTTGCGCCATCTCGATGCGCTCGCCCGGGGTGTGGGCGTTTCCCGTGCTCCTGCCAGGCCCGAAGACGATGGCCTCGCAGCCGGCCCGGGCGAACACTCCGGCCTCGGTGCTGGTGGGCTTGGCCCGGGGAGTGCCGTCCAGGCCGTGGCGGGCGAGCACGGCGGCCGCCGTCTTCACCAGCGGCGATTCGTCGGGCAGCGAGATTCCTGCGGCGTTGCGCTGGACCTCGATCTCGAGCGTCAGCTCCCCGTGGCCCAGCTCCCGGGTCCAGGCCTGAGCTTCCGCGGAGAAGGCGGCGATGTGCGCGTCGGGATCGTGCCTCGGCAGGAGGCGGGCATCGAGGTCAAGGGAGAGGGTGCCGTCCGCGCCCTGCAGGACGTTGAGGCCGCCCACCGCGCCGGGCGGGTCGAAGCGCTCGTCCGTCCCCGCGGGCAGCATCCTTTGCCAGAGCTCTTCCAGGGCCGAGGCGGTGGCCAGCGAGCGCCAGAGGTTGGGTTGCGGGCGGCGGGTGGGGAGGAACTTCGTGGAGGCGGGCTCCGGGGCGCCCTTCTCCCTCGGGGCCGGGACTTCCAGGATGCAGCTCGCCGGGACCACGTTGGTGCCCGAGCCGCCGCGGGCGGCGAGCACCGGCGCTCCCGACGACTTCACCCAGGCCAGCGCCTTGAGGATGGCGTTCTCGCCCAGCTTCGGGGTGGAGCTGTGGGCCGCCTTGCCGGCGAACTCGAGCTGCTCGACCCCGGGCCCTTCGCTGCCGACCGGGCGGGCCTTCCGGTCGCGGAGCGTGCAGCGGACCACGGCATAGCCCTTGTGGGCGGAGATGACCTGCAGCTCGCTGGGCTCGCCGCAGAGAACCTGCGCGGGGGCCACCGCCCGGAAGAGGTCGCTCTCCACGAAGTGGCGGGCGCCGCGCAGGCCCACCTCCTCGCCGAAGGTGCCCAGGAGCCAGAACGGGCGGCGCGCCTTGCGGCCCTGCAGCCGGCGCGCCGCCTCCGCCTTGCAGAGCGCGTCGAGCTTCACGTCCGCCACCCCGAGGCCGTGGAGCCAGCCGTCGCGCTCGGCGAGGGTCCAGGGATCGCCCTGCCACCTCTCCAGCGGTCCGGGCGGCACCGTGTCGAGGTGCGTGACCAGCAGCACCCCTCCGGCGCCCTGGGCCTCGCCCCCTGGGCCGCCGAGCAGGTTGACGTGGATGCCGTCGACCACCTGCCGCTGGACCGCCAGCCCGGCGTGCTCCCAGAGCGGCTGCAACAGGTCGGCCGCCTGCTGCGTGCCCTTGGCGGACACGCTGTCCGCGGCGATGAGCTTGCGCGCCAGCTCGAGGAACCCCGGGGAG
>DATKAG010000158.1:0-4044 GCA_035498355.1 Myxococcales bacterium
GAGCGCGCCTGGGCCAGGGCCTTCGGGTAGTCGTCCTCGACGAACTCGAGCGATCCGTGCGCGGCGGCGATCAGCAGCAGGGCGGGCAGCATCCGGCCCTTTTAGCCGGGTTCTCCCTTTTTCGCAGCCTGCTCCGCCTCCCGGCGGACCTGGGCCGCGTCGTAGGCCCGCACCACCTCCTGCACCAGGGGGTGTCGGACCACGTCGCGGTCGGTGAACTCGCAGAAGCGGATGCCCTCCACGTCCTTGAGGATCTCCAGGGCGTCCATCATCCCCGAGGCCTTCCCCGAAGGCAGGTCGACCTGCGTGCGGTCGCCGGTGATCACCGCCTTGGAGCCGAAGCCCAGCCGGGTGAGGAACATCTTCATCTGCTCGGTGGTGGTGTTCTGCGCCTCGTCGAGGATGACGAAGGCGTCGTTCAGCGTCCGCCCGCGCATGAAGGCCAGCGGCGCCACCTCCACCGTCCCCCTCTCGATCAGCTCCTGGGCGCGGTCGATGTCCATCAGGTCGTGGAGCGCGTCGTAGAGCGGCCGCAGGTAGGGGCTCACCTTCTCCGCCAGGTCGCCGGGCAGGAAGCCCAGCTTCTCCCCCGCCTCCACCGCCGGCCGGCAGAGCACGATCCGCTTCACCCGCCGCTCCACCAGCGAGGCCACCGCCATGGCCATCGCCAGGTACGTCTTCCCCGTGCCCGCCGGCCCGATGCCGAAGACGATGTCGTGCTTGCGGATGGCGTCGATGTACGCCTTCTGGTTGAACCCCTTGGGCGTCACCGGCCGGTTGCGGTTGGTGACGTAGACGGTGTCGAGGAAGATGTCCTTCAGGTCAGCGTTGGCGTCGGCCAGGAGCACCTTGCTCGCCTGCTCCACGTCCTCCAGGCCCAGCGGGTACTTGCGCTGGATCAGCTCGGTGAGCCCGCCCAGCAGCCGCTCGGCGAGCGCCACCTTCGCCGGCTCGCCGGAAATGAGGAAGACGTTTCCCCGTTGTCCGATGTGGACCCCGAACCTCTGCTCGATCAGCTTGAGGTTCTCGCTCCGCCCGCCGGCGAGCGTTCTTGCACCATCGTTGTCCAGCAGCTCCAGTCGCGCGGAAGGCTCTGCCAATATCACCTCGTGGGGCCCCCCAAGGGCCACCCGATTGATCTAATCAAGCGGAGGCAACAAGACAAACCCCTGCCCGGTCCGCCGGTAGTAATACGGCTCCCGCCAAGGGTAGCGCAGGTCCTGGTCGCCGAGCAGCTCGTTCTCCACCAGGGTCTTGAGGGCCGGCGGGTATTCCCCGTGCTCGGTGCGGTAGAGCTCCAGCGCGCTCTCCAGCCTCACCAGCTGGGCCTTGGCGATGGCCCGGGCCACCGCCCCGCGCTGGGCGGGGTTTTCCGGCCGGGCAGCCCCCAGCCGCGGGGCCAGGATCCGGACGAGGAAGAGGGTGGCGATGAAGAAAGCCAGGGAAAGCGCCACCCGCACCACCGCCGCGGCCAAAGAGACGGTCTTGCGCCGGCCCTTGCGCAGCCCCTCGGCGATGGCCCCGGCGCCCCGGGGCGGGGGGATGGGCTTGAGGTAGCTCCATTCCACCAGCTCGTTGAGGGCCTTGACGGCCTCGAACTCGCCCAGCCGGGAGGAGTCGGCGATCTGCTCCACCGTCCGGCCGGCGGCGGCGAGGCTGAAGAGGAACCGGTGGCGGGGCCCGGGCTGGCCGTCCTCGCCGTGGCTCTCCTCCAAGGCGGCGTCGGCGTGGGGCACCGGCCCTTCCAGCTCCTTCAGCTTCTCGAAGGTGGCGTCGCTCCAGGGGAGCTTCTTCTTCAGGGCCGGCCACTCGTCCATCCGCCGGAACCCTTCCAGGAGCACGCTCTCCGCCCGGATGGGGTCGAACGCCCCGCGCGCCGGGTCCACCTCCTCCTGGGAGAACTCGTAGGAGCCGTTCTTCCAGGAGAAGAGCTTGTAGAGCGTCTCGGTGGTCTGCAGCCGCATCATCTGCGAGAGCTGCGCGGGGGAGACCACGTTGCTCTCGGTGAGGATGTCGCCCAGGCGCTTGAGCGTGCGCTGCTGGGTGTTCAGGGCCTGATCGAGCTGCTCCTGGGTGAGCAGCTCGGCCCGCAGCAGCAGGCTGCCCAGCAGGTCCTTGGAGTTGCGCGCCTTGTCGGTGGCGAAGATGACGGTGCCGTCCTTGAAGGAGACCTCCACCTCGGCCTGCCCGGTCTTGAGGGTGAGCCGCCCGGTCTTCGTCTGGTGGCCGATGAGCTGGAGGATGTCGGCGATGCCGAAGTCCTTCAGGGTCCCGGAGAGGGCCATCTACGCCCCCTCCTCGTGGCGCTGCCGGGCGAGCAGGTCGCGCAGGCAGACGGCGTAGACCGCGGCCAGCAGCGCGCCCGCGAACCCCAGGCGGAGGAAGGAGAGCCCGGTGCGCAGCGCCAGCGGGTCGTGCGCCACCCCGCGCCAGAAGACCAGGGTGGCGAGGAGCGAGGCCGTGAGCAGCAGGAAGAAGATGCCGCGCACCGAGTAGCCGAGGAGGACGTGGCCCGCGCCGGCGATGGCCGCCAGCACCCGGGCGGCCAGCCGGCGCCGCCGGTGGTAGGCCTCGACGGCCACCTCCTTGCGCGCCCGCTCCTGCGCGTCCACGCCGGTGCGGCGGATGAAGACGTTCACGCACTGGGCGCAGAGCGCCTCGCTGGGCCGGGCGTCGGGATCGCAGCGGCGGCAGACCTCGCGGCCGCAGCGCTCGCAGCGTCCGCTGGGCCGCACCCTGCCGCGCAAGAGGTGGAGGAGGAGCACCAGCACGGCGGCGATCACCGGCAGGGCCGCCGCCACCGGCGCGGGAACGTTCCCCGCCAGCTGTGCCCTCACCTCGTCTCCCACCGCCTGCGCCGACCGCTCCTCCGCCTCGATGAGCGGCTCCAGCTGTCCGGCGTCCAGCGGCACGTCCATCACGAACCGGTTCGACTTGCGGTTGGCCTGCAGCTGGCCCCCGGTGAAGGCCTCGATGCCGGCGCGGTCCAGCTCCAGCGCCCGCGCCTGCTCGGCCTGGACCTTCTCCAGGGTCTCCACCCCGCCCATGGCCAGCGCCCGGCTGACGTTGAAATGCGGCGCCGCCAGGCCCTCGCGCAGGTCCACCGCCTGCTGGTACTGGGCGATGGCCTTCGCCGTGTCGCCCTGGAGGAGGTAGACGTTGCCCAGGTTGTTGCGCACCGCCGAAAGGCCCGCCGAGCTGGCGCCCTGCGCTTCCAGCGCCCGCAGGTAGAGCTTCTCCGCGGTGGGCAGGTCGCCCTCCCGCTTGGCCTTGCGCGCCAGGGCGAAGTCGACGGCCAGCTCGTTGTTGCCCGTCTCCAGGCGCTTCTGCAAGCGGGCGATCTCCGGCCCCGCTCCTTCGCCGTGCTCCACCAGCCAGACGTCCATCGCCGGGCCGTCGAAGGCGGCCACCCGGGCGATCCGCTCCGCCGCCCAGGGAGAGGCGGCCAGGCATCCCAGGAGCAGCACGCTGATCGCCGCCTCGGAGGTGCTGGTGTAGAGCGCGCAGGCGAGCAGCGCGGTGAACACCAGCGGCACCGGGCCCAGCTGCAGGAGCAGGGGGAGGAACAGCAGGACCGCCGCCAGCATCGCCGTCTGCCATCCGCCGGCGCCCCCGGGAAAAAGGTGGTGGACGTCGTGCTTGTAGAGGCGCGCGTGGCGGAGGAAGAGCACCACCACGAAAGCCAGGCCGGCGGCGAGCACCCCGGCGAAGAGGATGGTGTAGAGGTTCGCCAGCACGGCGCGGGAGACGCGGGGCTCCTCCATCGCGGTGTGCACCGCGGCCGAGAGCTCGGCGAAGGCCGTCTTGATGGAGCCCGGGTTCTCGGCGAAGAGGGCCTTGGCGAGGCAGAGGTGGGCGGCGGGGAGCGCTGGAGCCAGCTCCACCGCCAGCTTGCACCGCTGCACGGCCACCGCGCCGGCGCCGGACTCGCGGGCGGCCTGGCTCTCCCGCACCAGGGCGGCCCCCACGGAGAAGAGGTTCTCGATCCCCAGCTCCTCCTTCAGGGCCCGGACCCGCTGCTCCTCGTCGTCGGCGCGCCTCTCG
>DATKAG010000159.1:0-2400 GCA_035498355.1 Myxococcales bacterium
CGCTGGCGATGGCCCTGCAGATGAAGCTGGACGCGGACTCCCGCTACCTCTGGACGCTGCCCATGTTCCACTGCAACGGCTGGTGCTTCACCTGGGCGGTGACGGCCGCGGGCGGAACGCACTTCTGCCTGCCAGCCGTGGACCCCGCCCGCATCTGGCGCCACCTGCGCGAGTCGGGCATCACCCACCTCTGCGGCGCGCCCACCGTCCTCACCATGATGCTCTTCCATCCGGAGGCGGCGAAGATCCGCCCGGTGCGCTTCGGCACCGGCGGGGCCGCCCCCACTCCCGCCATCCTCGCCCGGGCGGCGGAGCTGGGGATTGACGTCACCCACCTCTACGGGCTCACCGAGACCTACGGGCCGGCGGTGCTCTGCGACTGGCGCAGCGAGTGGAACGCCTTGCCCCTCTCCCAGCAGGCGCAGCTCAAGGCGCGGCAAGGGGTGGGCAACGCGATCGCCGAGCGGGTGCGGGTGCTGGCGCGCGACGGCCAGGACGTTCCGGCCGACGCGCGCACCATCGGGGAGATCGCCCTGCGCGGCAACGACGTGATGCTGGGCTACTACCGCGACGAGGAGGCCACCCGCCGGGCGGCGCCGGACGGCTGGTTCCGCACCGGGGACGTGGGCGTCCTCCATCCCGACGGGTACGTGGAGCTGAAGGATCGGATCAAGGACATCATCATCTCCGGGGGGGAGAACATCTCCTCGCTGGAGGTGGAGCGCACCCTGGCGGCCCACCCGCTGGTGATGGAGAGCGCGGTGGTGGCCGGGCCCGACGAGAAGTGGGGAGAGGTGCCGGTGGCCTTCGTGGCCCTCAAGTCGGGCGAGCAGCTTCCGGAGAAGGCGCTGATCGAATACGCGCGGGAGAAGCTCGCCCACTTCAAGGCGCCCCGGGTGGTGGTGTTCGGGGATCTGCCCAAGACCTCCACCGGCAAGGTGCAGAAGTACGTGCTCCGCGAGCGGGCGCGTTCGCTCCTGGGGAAGAAGTAGGGCGGCATGGAACGGCGGGAGACACTGAAGGGGACCGGCGGGCAGATCCTGGTGCGCAGCCTGGTGGCGCAGGGCGCCGACCACGTCTTCTGCGTCCCGGGAGAGAGCCACCTGGCGGCGCTGGATGCGCTGTACGACGTGCGCGACCAGGTTCGCCTCGTCACTTGCCGGCACGAGAGCGGCGCCGCCAACATGGCCGACGCCTACGGCAAGCTCACCGGGCGGCCGGGCATCGCCCTGGTGACGCGGGGACCGGGGGCGAGCAACGCCGCCATCGGCATCCACACCGCCGCCCAGGACTCCACGCCGCTCATCCTCCTGGTCGGCCAGGTGCCGCGCGGATTCGCCGACCGGGAAGCGTTCCAGGAGATCGACTACCGGAGCATGTTCGGGCAGATCGCCAAGTGGGTAGCGCAGATCGACGATCCCCGGCGCGTCCCCGAATATGTGAGCCACGCCTTCCATGCCGCCACCTCCGGGCGCCCAGGGCCCGTCGTCCTGGCGCTGCCCGAGGACATGCTCGCCGAGCAGGCGGAGGCGCCGGCCGCTCTCCGCTGGCAGCGGGTGGCCGCCTCGCCGGCGCCCGAGCAGGTGCAGAGGCTGGCCGCGCTCCTCGCGGCGGCGAGGCAGCCGGTCCTGATCGTGGGAGGCAGCGGGTGGACGGCGGAGGCGTACGCGGGCCTGCGCAGCTTCGCCGAGGAGTGGCGCTTGCCGGTGGTCTGCGCCTTCCGCTTCCAGCACCTCTTCGACAACGACCACCCGCAGTACGCCGGGGACGCCGGCATCGGGATCAATCCCAAGCTCGCCCAGCGTATCCGCGAGGCCGACCTGGCGCTGGTCTTCGGCGCCCGCCTGGGAGAGGCCACCACCAGCGGGTACACGCTGCTGGAGGTCCCGGTCCCGAAGCAAACCCTGGTGCACGCGCACGCGGGCGCCGGAGAACTGGGGCGGGTGTATGCCGCGGACCTGGCGATCAACGCCGGGATGCCCGAGCTGATGGCGGCGCTGTCGCAGGTCCATCCGCCGTCACCTCCTTCCTGGGCCGCCGCCACCGCGGCCGCCCGCGCCGACTACGAGGCCTGGAGCGCGCCCGTGCGGGTGCAGGGGCCGCTGCAGATGGCCGAGGTCGTGACCCAGCTCCGCCAGCGCCTGCCCCCCGACGCCATCACCGCCAACGGCGCGGGGAACTTCTCCTCGTGGATCCACCGCTTCTACCGCTACCGCTGCCTGGGCTCGCAGCTCGGGCCCACCAGCGGCGCCATGGGCTATGGCCTGCCGGCGGCGGTGGCGGCGAAGTGCGTGCACCCGGATCGCACGGTGGTCGCCTTCTCCGGCGACGGCGACTTCCTCATGACCGGGCAGGAGCTGGCCACCGCCGTACAGTACAAGCTCCCCCTGGTGGTGCTCC
>DATKAG010000160.1:0-3505 GCA_035498355.1 Myxococcales bacterium
GCCCGCCTGCGGGCGAGGGCGCTGGCGGAGAAGGGCGCGGGAGAGGCGGTCGACCCGCCGGCGGATGCGGCGCACGTCTCCAACGATCAGCTGGTCTCCCCGGGCCTGGATCTGCCGCTCGACGTGCAAGGCGCGGGGAGCGGCGTGGTGCTGGTCGACCCCGGACCCGTTACCTCCACTGAATATACCTTGACCGTGACCGCGAAGGAGGGAGCGGAAGCGCCGGAGCCGGTGAAGGCCACCGCCCGGGTGGCGAACTTCAACGTGCGCCTCGAACTGCCGGACGGAAGCGACTACGCCCGGAACATGGAGTGCGTCCTGGTGATCCCGGGGCAGGCGCCCATCCGGGGAACGACCAGCGAGACTGGCGAGCTCTGGCTCTCGGTGCCCAACGCCGATGCGGAGAGCGCCACCTTGCGCCTGCTCGACGGCGGCAGCGAGCTGGCGAGCTGGCAAGTGGCGCTGCGGGCGGAAGAGGCCTCCACCTCATAGGGGATCCCGTGGCCGGACCGACGACGTTGCGCATGCGGCCGCAGAACGTGGGGGAGGCGGTCGGCACCATCGTGGTGGTGATGATGGAGAACCGCTCCTTCGATCACCTCCTCGGCTGGATGAGCCTTCCCCAGTATGGCGGCCGCAGCGACATCGAGGGCCTCAAGGGCGATCTCGATCCCAAGACCCGGGAGCTCCTCGAACGCGGCTACCAGAACTCCGGGCGAAGCAGGATCTGGCGGCCCTTCATGGCCAAGGTCGACGACAGGCTGAAGGACGACCTTCCGCACGGGCGGGACCGGGTGTGGACCCAGATGCACGCCGGCAAGACGCCCGGCACGTTCGCCATGGACGGGTTCGTCGAGGCCTGGTTCCAGGAGCATCCCGCGATCAAGCTCAAGCCCGATGAGTTTCCCGACCCGATGAGGATGATGCCCCCGGAGCTGGTGCCCGCCACCGCTTTTCTGGCCCGCAACTTCATGGTCTGCGACCACTGGTTCTCGCCCATTCCCACCGACACGCATCCCAACCGGCTGATGTCGCTCTGCGGGTACACGAAGATCGACCAGACCAGCGGCGAGCCCAAGCTGGCGGGCCCCATCCCCGGCATCCCCGACCACGAGACCGTGCTCGACTGGTGCGAGGACCGGAACCTGCGCTGGCGGGTCTACAGCGAGCACTTCTCCTTCGTCACCCTCTTCACCGCCCTGCGGCCCCACGGGCTGGAGCACGAGCCCAAGCACTTCCGCAACGTCTCCGAGCTGGCCCACGACTTCCGCAGCGAGTCGGAGGCCACCTTCCCGCAGTTCATTCTCGTCGAGCCCGCCTACAGCGACGATCCGCTGGTGAAGAAGCCGGACGACAACCACCCGCCCAACCCCATGGGCCCGGGCGAGGCGTTCCTCGCCGAGGTCTACCGGGCCGTCACCGTCAATCCCAAGCGCTGGGAGAGCACGGTGATGATCCTGCTCTACGACGAGCACGGCGGGTTCTGGGATCACGTCCCCCCCTTCCCGGTGACTACCGCGCCCCCGGGGTTCTCGGACGACGCCTGGACGGACAAGAACCCCTTCAAGTTCAGCGGGCCGCGGGTGCCGGCCATCGTGGTCTCCCCCCTGGTGGGGAAGGGCAGCCGCTCCACCCTGCGCTTCGATCACACCTCCATCCTCCAGATGCTGGCGGACATTGCCGACCCCGGGACCGCGTATTCGGAGATCGTGGGCAAGCGGCACCAGGAGGGGCAGATCCACAGCCTCTCGGAGGTGATCTCGGGCAGCCCGGTCCAGGGCAAGGCGCCCCCGCTGGATACCTTCAAGCTGGCCGGCATGGAGCCCGCGCCGCCCCCGCAAAAGATGACCCCGGGCATGCTGGCCTTCGATCAGGCGCGAAAGGCGCTGGCCGCGCAGCGCGCGCAGGCCGCCGAGGCGCTGGCGCAGGGCGCGGGTCCCAAGGTCAAGCTCGGCGCTCCCAACTACATCGCCGCCCGCCACTCAGGATGACGCAGCCTCACTCGAGGTCCGGAAGGAAGGTCCCATGATCGCTCTCGCTCTCCCGCTCATTCTCGCCGCCGCCAACCATCCCTGCGTGGCCGATGCCGACCGGCTCTGCAAGGGCGTGGACCCGGGAGGCGGCCGCGTGGCTCGCTGCCTCAAGCAGCACGAGGCGGAGCTGTCGCCGGCCTGCAAGGAGAAGCGCGCCAGCTACCGCGAGCAGCTGGCGCAGATCCAGGAATCCTGCAGGGAAGACGTGGAGAAGTTCTGCGGCGGGGTGAACCAGGGCCGCGGCGCCATCGCCCGCTGCCTGCGAGGGCACGCTTCCCAGCTTTCCGAGCCCTGCAAGAAGCACCTGGCGGAGGTGAAGCGCAAGGCGCAGGCGACCCGCGCGGCGTACGAGAAGATCCAGATGGCCTGCGCCGTCGACGAGCAGCGCTTCTGCTCCGGGGTGGACGTGGGCGGGGGGGCGATGGCCGCCTGCCTGAAGAAGCACCAGCCGGAGCTGGCCGTGGACTGCAAGCAGGCCATCGCCGAGGCGCAGGCGCCCCGCTGATCCCGCGTCACCCTAAGGGATGTAGGTCTTCGGGTCGTTCGGGTGCCGCACCCGCATCTGGTAGATGATGAGCACGTACGGGTCCTCGCCGTTCAGGGGGACGACGCGCTCCAGCTCGGCGGAGTAGGACGCGCGCTGCGTGAGCGCGCCGGCGCAGGGGTCGAGAGAGCCGTCCTCGACCTGCCGCAGGGTGCGCTGCAGGTCGGCGGCCGGCACCCGCAGAGAGCACTCCACCGACTGCTGTGTGCGCTGGCTCTGGGTCGCCGACTCCGGACCGCAGCCGGCCGCCAGCGCGGCCAACACCGGAACAACGAGGCTCCATCGCAGCGTCATGGCATCCTCCTGGGAGAGGGGTCGCCGCGCTTGAGAAGCACGGCGCGTGCCGGCGCGGATCGCCGCAAGAACGGCCGATTCGCCGGCCGGCGGGCCTCTGGCGCCGTAGCGCCACAGGGGCGCTACAAGGGCGCTCTCGCGCCGGGAGCGGCGGTCGCGCTAAGAATCGGCTGCTCATGCGGGACGCCCTCGTCTGCCCCGGATGCCGGACGCGCACCGCCGGCCGCATCGACCTGCGCACGCTGGCCCGCGCAGGCGACCTCCTGGTCTGCGAGTGCGGCCGGCGCTACCCGGTGATCGACCAGGTCCCCGTGGTCCTGGCCGATGCGCGCGGGCTCTTCCGCAACGAGATCGCCGGGCTGGTGGAACGGGACATGCCGCCGGAGGTGGCGGCCCTGCTCGCGGAGGCCGGTCCGGACGACGCGCCCTGGCCCCGCCTGCTCGAGCACCTCTCCATCTACCTCGATGCGCACTGGGGCGATCGGGCGGCGCCCCCGCCGGACGGGCCGGGCGCCGAGCTGGCGGCGAGCGCGATCCTCGATCGGATCGCCGGGCGCGCGCGCGATCGCGTGGGGCTCGCGGTAGAGCTGGGCTGCAGCGTGGGACGGATCGTGAGCGAGCTGGCCAGGGGCGC
>DATKAG010000161.1:0-9958 GCA_035498355.1 Myxococcales bacterium
GAGACGGAGCTGAAGGCCCGCGCCCTGCTCGACGCGCTGGGGGCCCGCCCGTGAACTTCAACCTGCTCTGGGCCTCGGCGCTGGCGGACGAGCTGGTCCGCTCGGGCGCCGCGGAGGCGGTGATCTGCCCGGGGTCGCGCAGCGCCCCGCTGGCCCTCGCCCTCGCCGGACGGCTCCGGGCGCACACCGTGATCGACGAGCGCAGCGCGGCCTTCTTCGCCCTGGGCGCCGCCAAGGCGTCCGGGCGCCCGGTGGCGGTGCTCTCCACCTCGGGGAGCGCCGGCGCGCACTTCTTCCCCGCCCTGCTGGAAGCGGAGGCGGCCGGGGTCCAGGTGGTCGCCATCACCGCCGACCGTCCGCCCGAGCTGCACGGCTGGGGCGCTCCGCAGCAGCTCGATCAGCAGCGCCTCTTCGGGTCGCACGCCTTCTTCTCCGATCCGGGCCTTCCCGATCCGCGGACCCTTCCGCACCTGCGGGCCACGGTGGCGCGCGCCCTGCAGCACCGCGGCCCGATCCACCTCAACCTCCCCTTCCGCGAGCCGCTCGCCCCCATGCCCGAGCCGCTGCCCGAAGTGCGCGACGAGCCGGCTCCCAGGCACGTCATGGCGCGGGCCGTGCCCGAGGTGGGTGAGATCGCCGCCGGCCTCTCGCGCCGGCCTCGCGGGGTGATCGTCTGCGGCCCCCGCGACGGGCAGGACGGGCTGCGCGATGCGGTCCGCAAGCTCTCGGCGGCCCTGGGCTACGCGGTGCTGGCCGACGCCGCCTCGGGCATCGAGGAGTGCGTTGCGCACGGCGACCTCATCCTCCGCTCCCCGGCCTGGGCCAAGGCGCTCCGCCCGGAGGCGGTGATCCGGGTGGGCGGCGGGATCAGCTCCAAGGTGGTCCAGGAGTGGCTCGAGCAGGCGGAGGAGACCGTCGTGGTGCACGAGCGCGGCGAGCCTGTCGACCCGGCCCACCGGGCCAGCGCGGTCGTCGCCGGGGATGCGCCCGCCATCTGCCGGGCGCTGGCGGCGCGGGCCCGGGCGCAGGGTCCGCTGGCGAGCGCCTTCGCGCTCGCCGAGAGCCGCGCCCGCTCCGCCCTGGAGACGGCGTTCGCCGCCGCGCCCTGGGGAGAGCCGCTCATCGCCCGGGAAGCCGCGCTGGCCGCCGACCTGCTCTACGTGGGCAGCAGCATGCCGGTGCGCGACCTCGACGCCTTCGCTCCCCGCAGGGCCCGGGTGCTGGCGAACCGCGGCCTCAACGGCATCGACGGGATCGTCTCCTGCGCGGCGGGCGCCGCGATCGCCAGCGGAACGCGCACCCTGGCCCTCCTCGGAGATCTGGCGCTCCTGCACGACCTCTCCGGCCTGGTGGCGGCCGCGCGCCTGCGCGCGCCCCTCACCGTGCTCTGCGTGAACAACGACGGCGGGGGGATCTTCCACTTCCTTCCCATCGCCCGGCACCCGGAGCGCTTCGAGGAGCTGTTCGCCACCCCCCACGGGCTCGATCTCTCGGGCGCGGCAGCCCTCTGCGGCGCGGAGTTCGTCCGGGTGGAGGACGCCCGGGCGTTGCGCGCGGCCCTGCAGCGGCCCGCCCAGGGACTGCGCCTGATCGAGGCGCGCACCGACCGGGCGGCCAACGTGGCGCAGCATCGCGCCCTCCAGGAAGCGGTCCAGGCCGCTCTGGGGGACCCTCCGTGACGGCGCTCCTGCTTCACGGCTTTGCCGGAAGCCCGCGCGCCTTCGCCTCCTTCCTTCCCGCGGCGGAGGCGCCGGAGCTGCCCGGCCACGGGAGCGCGAAGGACGCCATCTCCTGGGAGGAGGCCCTGGCCCGCCTGCGGCCGCAGGGCGAGGTGGAGCTCTTCGGTTATTCCATGGGCGCGCGGCTGGCACTGGCGCTGGCCCTGCGCGACCCGGGCCGGGTGACGCGCCTCGTGCTGGAGAGCGGCACGGCGGGGATCGAAGAGACGGAGGAGCGCGCCCGGCGCAAGGTGGAGGACGACGCGCTCGCGGACTTCATCGAGTCCCAGGGCATGGAGAGGTTCGTCGAGCGCTGGGAGCGGCACCCCACCCTCGCCTCGCTGCGCCCGTTCGCCGCCCGCCTCCGCCCCGAGCGGCTCGCGCACCGCCCCTCGGGGCTGGCCAGCGCGCTCCGCCACCTCGGGACGGGCGCCCAACCCTCCCTCTGGAGCGAGCTGGCCGGGCTGCGCGTACCGGTGCGGCTGATCGCCGGCGCGCGCGACGAGAAGTTCGCCGCCCTGGCGCGGCGCATGCGCGACCTGCTCCCCCAGGCGGAGCTGATCCTCATCCCCGACTGCGGGCACGCCCCACATGTGGAGCGCCCCCAGGCCTTCCTCGAGGCGCTGCGGTGACCGAGGCGGCCGTCCAGCGGGCCGGCCCCGGCGTCTGGCTGATGGCGGCGCGGCCGCGGACGCTCAGCGCGGCCGTCTCCCCGGTGCTGGTGGGGACGGCGGTGGCCTTCCGCGCCGGCGCGGGCCGGCCGCTGGCCGCGGCGCTGGCCCTCTTCGCTTCCCTCTTCATCCAGGTGGGCACCAACTTCGCGAACGACTATTCCGACTTCAAGCGCGGCGCGGACGCGAACCGGGTAGGGCCGAGGCGCGTCACCCAGAGCGGGCTGGTGGCCCCGAGGACGGTGAAGCTGGCCGCCTGGGTCGCCTTCGCCATCTCCGGTCTCTTCGGCATCGCCCTGGCCGGCATCGCCGGCTGGCCCATCCTCGCCATCGGCGCCGCCTCGGTGACCGCCGGCTGGCTGTACACCGGCGGGCCCTGGCCGCTGGGCTATCACGGCCTGGGCGACCTTTTCGTCTTCCTCTTCTTCGGTCTGGTGGCGACCTGCGGGACGGCCTTCGCCCAGGCGCTGTACGTGCCGCGCGAGGCCTGGCTGGCGGGGGCGGCGGTGGGGTCGCTCGCCACCGCGATCCTGGCCGTGAACAACCTGCGCGACCGGGAGACGGATGCGAAGGTGGGCAAGAACACGCTGGCGGTGAAGATCGGGGCGCGGGCCACCCGGGTGCAGTACACCCTCCTCGTCCTCGCTCCCTTTGCACTCGCCGCTCTGTTGGGAACGATCTGGCCGCTGCTTGCGCTTCCCGCCGCCATCCCCGCCCTGCGGACCGTGCTCACCCGCTCCGGCGCGGAGCTGAACCGGGGGCTGGGGCAGACGGCGCGGCTGCAGATCCTCTACTCGATCCTCCTCGCGGTGGGCCTGTGGCCCTGAAGTTCGAGATCCGGCCTTACCGGCTGGAGCTGCGGATTCCGCTGCGCACGGCGCGGGGCGCGCACCGGATCCGGGAGGGATTCCTCGTCCTCGCCCACGACGGGGAACGCACCGGCAGGGGCGACGCGGCGCCCTTGCCGGAGATGGGCACCGAGTCGCTGGAGGAGTGCGCCCGCCAGCTCCGCGAGGCGCGAGCGGACGCCCTTCCCCGCGCTCCGGCGGCGCGCTGCGCGGTGGAGCAGGCCCTCCTCGACCTGAAGGCCCAGCGCGAGGGCGTTCCGCTCGCCCGGCTCCTCGAGGCCAAGGCGCCCTCGCGGGTCCCGGCCAGCGCGCTGCTCTCGTCCTCCGCCATTCCCGATCTGGCCCGCGAGGCGCAAGCGGCCGTGGCCGAGGGCTTCGGAACCTTGAAGGTCAAGGTCGGGCTGGAGGACGACCACGCCCGCGCCGCGGTCGTCCGCGATGCCGCGGGCCCCCAGGTGAAGCTGCGCCTGGACGCGAACGGCGCCTGGGACGCGGCCACGGCGCTGCGCAGGCTGCGCGAGCTGGCCCCCCTGGACATCGAGCTGTGCGAGCAGCCGACCCCGGACCTGCTCGGGCTCTCCGCCTCCCCCATCGCGCTGGCGGCGGACGAGATGGTAGCCTCCGACCCGGACGGCGCGCTCCGGCGGGCGCGCGTCCTGGTGCTCAAGCCGATGCTGCTCGGCGGACTGACCGTTGCGCTCGCCCTGGCTCGCCGCGCGCACGAATGCGGACTGCAAGTGGTGGTCACCAGCGCGCTGGAGGGCGCCGTCGGGCGCGCGGGCGCGGCGCACCTGGCGGCCGCCGTGCTCGCGCTCGGCCCGCAGCCGGCCGCGGGCCTGGCCACCGGACGGCTCTTCGCCCCGGGGCCGGATGCCGATCCCTTCGCTCCGCGCCACGGCGCGGTGCAGATTCCCGACCGTCCCGGACTGGGGCTGCCGTGAAGCTGGTCTTCCAGGGGCAAGAGGTGCAGGTGGCGCCCGCGCGGGTACACGACGCGCGCATCTTCGCCCCGGGAACGAACAGCCCCGCGACGGCGGCGCTGCTGCTGGGCGCGCTGGACCGGGGATCGGAGCTGGTTCTGCAGAGCACCCGCCTGACGCCGGCCGAGCGCGCCGCCCAGGTGCTCTCCCTCACCCCCTACCCGCCCGCCGGCGATCCCGCGGTCATCCTCTTCACCTCGGGGACCACCGGAGGCCCCAAGGCCGCGGTGCTGGACCGCGAGAACCTGGAAGCGAGCGCCAGCGCCGCCAACCAGGTGCTGCAGGTCGACGCCAGATCGCGCTTCCTCTGCGTGCTCCCGCTCTTCCACGTGGGCGGGCTGCTCACCCTGGTGCGCTGCGAGTTCGCCGGGGCGACGGTGCTCCTGCACGAGCGGTTCGAGGCGGAGGCGGTGGCGAGGGAGCTGCGGGAGGGCGCCACGCACGCCAGCCTGGTGGCGAACACGCTCGCCCGCGTGCTGGAGATCAGCTCCGACTTCCCTCCGGCAATCGTGGCCGTGGGCGGCGGGCCCGTGCCCCGGCCCCTGCTCGATCGCGCCCGCGCGGCCGGCCTGCGGGTGGTGCAGACCTGGGGAATGACGGAGACCTGCGCCATGGCCACCTGCGAGCCTCCCGACGACGCCGACGGGACCACCGCCGGGCCGCCGCTGCCGGGCTTCGAAGTGCGCGTCGACTCGGGGGAGGTGCTGGTCCGGGGGCCGGCGGTGATGCGCGGGTACGTCGGGCAGGAGCCGTTGCGCGGCCGCTTCTTCCGCACCGGCGACCTGGGGGAGATGGACGGGCGAGGCCGCCTCACGGTGCACGCGCGGCGCGCCGACCTGATCGTCAGCGGGGGCGAGAACGTCTACCCGGCGGAGGTGGAAACGGCCCTGCTCGCCCACCCTGACGTGCTCGAGGCCGTGGTCCTGCCCGCCCCGGACGAGCGCTGGGGACAGGTGGGAGTGGCCTATCTGGTGACCTCCGCCTCCGACGACGAGCTGCGCGACTTCCTCCGCCAGCGCATCGCCCGCTACAAGGTGCCCGCCCGCTTCGTGCGCCTCCCCGAGCTGCCGCGCAACGCCGCGGGAAAGGTCGACCGGCTCCGGCTCAGGCGCTGACCGGCTTTTGTCCCGGGCGGAGGAAGCGTTATACAGGGCACTCGTGGACGCGCATCCCCTGCCGGTGGTTTCCGGGGCGCCCCGGGCGCTGGAGGCCGAGTCGCTCGGGCTCAGCCTGCGCGGGGATGCGCGCGCCCAAGGGCTGCTGGACCGCTTCGGCCGCGCGCACACGTACCTGCGCATCTCGGTGATCGAGAAGTGCAACCTCCGCTGCCGCTATTGCATGCCGGAGGAGGGGGTGCCGCTCCTGCCCAAGGCCAGCCTGCTCTCCTTCGAGGAGATCGAGCGCCTGGCCGCCCTCTTCGTCCGCCTGGGGGCCCGCAAGATCCGCATCACCGGCGGCGAACCGCTGGTCCGGCGCGACATCGAGGACCTGGTGGCCCGCCTGGGGAGGCTCAAGGCCGTGGGCCTGCGGCGGCTGGCGATGACCTCCAACGCGCTGCTGTTGCGCCAGCACCTGGAATCCTTCCGCGCCTCCGGGCTGGACGCGGTCAACCTCTCCCTCGACACGCTCCGCCCCGACCGGTTCCGCGAGATCACCCTGCGCGACGGCTGCGAGGAGACCATCGCCGCCATCCGCGCGGCGACCGCAGCGGGCTTCGACGCCGTCAAGGTCAACGCGGTGGTGATGGCGGGAGTGAACGACGACGAGGTGGCCGACCTGGCGCTGGCCTTCGCCCTGAACGATCCCATCGAGGTTCGGTATATCGAATATATGCCGTTCGAGGGAAATCACTGGGGCGAAGAGCTGCGGATGTTCCCGGCGGAGGCCATCCGCGCGCGCCTGGAGGAGAAGCTCGTGCTCGAGCCGCTGGGCCTGGAGGAGACGGCCCGCGTCTACCGGGCGCGGCTGAAGGACGGCCGGCCTTTGCGCGGGCGGATCGGGATCATCTCCAGCATGACCGAGCCCTTCTGCGCCACTTGCAACCGGACGCGCCTGACCGCCGACGGACACTTCCGCTGGTGCCTCCTGGACGAGGGCGAGATCGACCTGTGCGGCCCGCTGCGGGCGGGAGCGAGCGACGCCGACCTGATCCAGCTGATCGAGAACGGCCTGCGGGCGAAGAAGCCGGGGCATGCCCCCGCGGACGAGCTCCTGGCGGCCCAGCGGGCGGCCGGCCAGGCGGCTCGGGCGATGATCCGCATTGGCGGCTAACCAGGCGGAAGCAGGATCTCCACCGGGATTCCTCCGCTCTGCGTGCGCAAGGCCGGGCGGAGGCCCAATTCCGCTCCCGAGCCGCGGACCGCCATGACGGCCAGCTTCCAACCCGGCCTGCGGCGGGCCGCCGCAGCCAGCTCGCGCAGTGTTCGTTTCACGTCTCCTCCCAGCCGGACGCCATAGGGGGGATTGCAGGCGATCAGGCCGGGGCCAGGGTCCGCGGGCAGGTCCTGCAGGCGGCGCTGCGCGATCGCCACCTCCACCCCGGCGCGGGTCACGTTCTCCCGTGCCGCGGCCACGGCGCCCGCGTCCCGGTCCGACCCCTCGATGCGCACGCGCGGCGCTCGCTCCTGCTTGCGCGCCTCCGTCGTCAAGTGTTCCCACTGCCGCGCGGAAGCCTCCAACCAGCGCTGGAAGGCGAAGCTCCGGCCGATCCCCGGCGCTCGCCGCGAGGCGATCAGGGCCGCCTCGATGGGGATGGTGCCCGACCCGCAGAGCGGATCGCAGAGATCCTCCTCCCCGCGATAGCCGGCGGCCAGGAGCAACGCTGCCGCCAGCGTCTCGCGCAGCGGCGCCTTGCCCTGCGGCCCCCGCCAGCCGCGCTGGTGCAAGAGCACGCCGCTGGTGTCGGCGCTCACCGTGCAAACGTCGCGCTCCAGGCGCGCCAGGAAGAGCTGGGCATCCGCCCGCCCTTCCTCGCCTGCCTCGGCCAGCGCCACCCTGGACCCCGTGCGCGCCTCCAGCGCCGCGTGCAGCCGCTCCGCCACCGCGCCGGAGTGGTAGAGGCGGGACTTGTGGCAGGCGACGCGGAACGAAGCCGGGGTCTTCCTGGGCAAGCAGCGCTCCCAGGGCAGGGCCGAGGCCTTCTTCACCAGCTCGGCGAAGGAAGCGGCGCGGAACGGATCGCCCAACCGCAGCAGCACCCGCGAGGCGGTGCGCAGCCAGAGGTTGAGGCGCATCGCCTCCGGAAGACCGCCCTCGATCTCCACCCCGGAGGGAAGCTCGCGCCCCGCAAGGCCCAGCGCGCGCACCTCGGAGAGAAGCACCGGCTCGAGCCCCGGCGCGCACACCGCGAAGAGCATCGCGCCCTGCTCTACGACATCCTGTGGTACGTGGCGAGGGCGATGCGGAAGGTGAAGGGCGAAGAGGTGCGGCGCGAGCTCTTGCCGGGGCAGTCGGTGGAGCTCTTGCGGGAGCTTCACCTGATATCCCGCGACGGCGCGCTCCAGGCGGACAGCCTGCGCAAGCTGAAGCAGGTGAACCACCTGGTGCAGCTCCTCGAGCCGGCGCTCCGCGACGTGCTGGAGCGCCACCCGCAGCCGGTCCTGGTCGACGCGGGGGCGGGGAACGCGTACCTCGGCTTCATCCTCTACGAGCTGTTCCTGCGCGAGCACGAGGGCGCGGTCATCTATTCAGTGGAATCGAGGCCGGAGCTGGTGGAGCGGGGCCGGGAGCGGGCGGCCCGGCTCGGCTTCTCCCGCATGCGCTTCGTCCAGGGGAACATCGGCCCGGACGGCTTGCCCGAGCGGGTCCACATGGTCCTCGCGCTCCACGCCTGCGACACCGCCACCGACGACGCCTTGCTCCTCGCCCTGCGCCACGACGCCGACCACATCGCCGCCGTGCCCTGCTGCCAGGCGGAGGTGGCCGCCCAGCTCAAGGAAAGCCGGCACCTGGCTCCGCAGCCCTGGCCGCTCCTCTGGGCCCATCCCCTCCACCGCCGGGAGATGGGCGCGCACCTCACCAACGTGATCCGCGCGCTGCTCTTGCAGAGCCGCGGCTACCAGGTGACGGTCACGGAGCTGACTGGCTGGGAGCACTCGCTGAAGAACGAGCTGATCCTCGCCCGCCGCGTCCACCGCGAGCACCGGGGCGCGCAGGCGGAGCTGGAGGAGCTGCTGCGGACCACGGGCGTGCGGCCCAGGCTGATCCGGGAGCTGAGCGGATGACCTTCGATCCCAACGCGGCGGCCAGCCCGGACTCGGGCATCTTCGGCCTGGACCACACCCCCGACTCGGCGCGGGTGGTGCTGGTGCCCGTGCCGTTCGAGGCCACCACCAGCTATGGCGGGGGCACCTCGGGAGGGCCTTCGGCGATCCTCCGCGCCAGCAAGCAGGTGGATCTCTTCGACCTGGAGACGGGCAAGCCCTACGAGGCCGGCCTCTGCATGTTGCCCGAGCCGGCATTCCCCAGGCCCTCGTCGCGCGAGCCGGCCGCCGTCGATCCCGTCTCCCGCCAGGTGAACTCCTGGGTGCGGGACACCTGCGTGAAATGGCTCTCGCGGGGGAAGATCGTGGGGACGGTGGGAGGCGACCACAGCGTCTCCTTCGGGGCCATCGCCGCGCACGCCGAGCGATACCCGGGACTGGGCGTGCTGCACTTCGACGCGCACGCGGACCTGCGCCACCGCTACGAGGGCTTCGAGCACTCGCACGCCTCGATCATGGACAACGTCGTGCGACGGACGGCCATCGCCCGGCTGGTGCAGGTGGGGATCCGCGATCTCTGCGAGGAGGAGCAGCGGGCCATCGCCGGGTCGGGCGGGCGCATCGTGGCCTTCTACGACGCGGAGCTGGCGGAGGCGCGATTCGCAGGCGAGACCTGGTCGCAGCAGTGCGCGCGGATGGTGGCGGAGCTGCCGCCGTCCGTCTACGTCAGCTTCGACATCGACGGGCTGGACCCGGCGCTCTGCCCGCACACCGGCACCAAGGTGCCCGGCGGGCTCTCCTTCCAGATGGCCACCTCGCTGATCGGGGCGGTGGTGAAGAGCGGGCGCAAGATCGTGGGGTTCGATCTCACCGAGGTGGCGCCGGCCAAGGACGGCAGCGAGTGGGACGAGAACGTGGGGGCGCGGATCCTCTACAAGCTGATCGGCTGGTCGCTGCGATAGCCGCTCCCGCGCCGGAGGCGCGGGTTTGCGGCCATGCGTCTGCGGCGTGCAAGAGGCCCCACCGGACTATTTTCGCTTCGAGCGGTCCTTGTGCCAGGCGTCGTTGAACTCGCGGATGGTCTCGGTGGTGCGCGGGTTGAGGCACATCTTCTTCAGGATGGCCGGCGGCACGGTGACGATGTGCGCCCCTGCCCGCAGCGCCTCGTTCACGTCGGCCAGGTGGCGGATGGAGCCCACGATGATCTGCGCCTTCAGGCGCTCGCGCTCGAGCACGGCCCGGGTCTGCTCGATGACGGGGGCGGGATCGTAGCCCATGTCGCGCACGCGGCCCGAGAAGATGCTCACGTAGGTCGCTCCGGCCAGCGCGGCCAGGTACGCCTGGTTGAAGGACATGATGCAGGTGACGTTCACCGGCGTCTTGTCGTGCCGCTCGAGGACGTTGATCACCCGCAGGCCCAACTCGGTCATCGGCACCTTGATCACCACGTGCTTCGGCTGCCACTTGGCGTACTCGCGCGCCTCGGCCAGCATCTCCGTCTCGGTCTCCGTGGTCAGCTCCACGCTTACGGGGACCTTG